>CAYLJQ010000057.1:0-17599 GCA_964383955.1 uncultured Heliomicrobium sp.
GCATCCAACGCAGAGCGGGCCCAGATTCATATCTTCAGCTTGCGGATCGCCTTTCTTGATAAAGCCGATGTTTGTGCTGAGATTGATGTACTTATGCAAACGGCCATCGAAAGTAGCGATGACTCCGTAGTCATAATTGCCTGTGCCACGGCCGCGTTCCAAACCGGTGAACAACTCCTGCGTAGTGGGAATCTTCACCAGAGGAATCAAGGCAAAACCGAATGGATTTTTCGGCCCTGTAAAACGAATCTTTCCGCCAACCCAGACGTCACCCATGTGATTATCAGAAAAGCGAGCAAGGAAAGGAGCGTTAGGCAGGTAGCTGGGATTCACGTTGGGAGCCAGCGCAGGCAGGATGCCTCCGACAGGAGCGCCCAATCCAACATAAACGGCGGTATCGTTACCGCTTGGACGGGCCACAAATGGCCCTGAAGCAAATCCTCCCAAACCGCCTACATTGGGCGCGCGGCAGGGACCTGGAAAACCACCATTGCCGCAGGGATCACCAATTGTGAATGAAGCAGTGTTCTGCCCAGGAACAATGACCAGTCGCCCAACCGGCAAAGTTTTTGTTCTGACATCAGGCAGATAAAATCCGCTGAGCAATGCAGGTGTGCCAACAGAAACGACTCGTTGGGCCTCAAAGTGGGCAAAAATTTCCAAATGATCGTTGAAACCAACCTGGAAATTTACCGGATAAACTTGCCAAGCCACATCGCCCGGATCGCGATGAAAGTGATTGGCAAAGAAACCAAAATTGAACTCGCCTTTGCGCAAGGTCTGCGCATCGTAAACCGTGAAAAGTCCGGTGCCGCCACTGACCGTTGGGGCAAGGTTGCGAGGATCATCTGTTGAGCGCGGGGTCTGAGCCTTGGCAACCACTCCGATGGTCAGGAGCACGAGCATCAGACCTAGCAATCTTCTCGCAAAACTCATAATTCTCCTCCTGGAATTGGGTGACTTACGTCTATTTGAGTTACTTGTTGCTTCCAGAACGAAATATCCGTCCGGCATAAACAAATAGCCCTCATTACATCAAAAGTGGAGAACCACTCGCGCGAACGGCTTTCAATGCTAAGGGCTAACACAAAGAAAATGAAGACTGGGTACTACTCCGCGCCAGAATCTATACGATGGTTCCCAATGTGTCAATTGCAATCTCATTCACTTAGCACAGACTTAGCGGCGTTTTAGAGGCCGATGAACCGTGCCTGGCGGCAGATTATTAACAAGGATTCTGGTCTCTGCGCACCGAAATTGTCGGCATAAAAACCCGGGGGTTCCGACAGCGGATTAATCCATGGATTGCATCAGCCAGACTTTCATTGAGCCATCAAGCATAAATTCCCCGTACCCTGGTAATGTATGCAACACGGTCAATCGCCAGCATATAGGCCGCAATTCGATTATTAACGCCGTGGCTTTCAGCGTATTTGCATACATCATGAAAGCTGGCGACCATAATATCCTTCAGCCGTTCGTTGACCATTTCTTCTTTCCAGAAATAGCCCATTCGATCCTGAACCCACTCAAAATAGCTGCAAGTTACGCCTCCGGCATTTGCCAAAATATCCGGAATAACAAAAACGCCTTTTTGTTCAAGAATATCGTCGGCTTTGGCCGTTGTCGGACCGTTTGCTCCTTCAGCCAAAATTTTACACTTTATTCTGGGAGCATTTCTGCTGGTGATTTGATTTTCTGTCGCGGCAGGAACCAGAACCTCACAATCCAGTTCAAGAAGCTCCAGGTTGGAGACGGATTCCGCTTCGGGATATTTTTCGAAGGTCTTATTTTTTGTGAGATAAGCCATCGCGTGCGGCAAATCCAGCCCCTTCGGATTATGTATGCCTCCGTGAACATCCGAGATCGCGACAATTTTATAGCCGGTATCGTGCATCAGCTTGGCGGCAACACCGCCGACATTGCCAGAACCTTGGACGACAACGCGGGTGCTTTCAGGTTTCATGCCAAGCTTTTGCACCGCCTCGTCCACGACAAAAAGCAGTCCTCGCCCGGTGGCTTCACGGCGTCCGCGCGAACCGGAAAGATCAATCGGCTTTCCCGTCACAACTGCTGTTTCGGTGTGCCGCACATGCATGGAGTATGTATCCATAATCCAGGCCATCGTTTGCTCATTCGTATTCATATCCGGAGCGGGCACATCACGTTCCGGGCCGATGAAATCCACCAGTTCCGCCGTGTAACGGCGAGTCATTCGCTCCAATTCGCCTTGAGACATCTGCGACGGATCACAGATAACGCCGCCTTTGGCCCCACCGAATGGAATGTTGACGACTGCGCACTTCCAAGTCATCCAGGCGGCCAACGCGCGAACTTCATCTAAAGTCACATCCGGCGCATACCGTATTCCGCCTTTTGCCGGGCCGCGCGCAAAGTTATGCTGCACTCTGTAGCCCGTAAAGACTTCTATATGACCATCATCCATGAAGACAGGGATATAAATTGTAATTTCGCGGTTGGGAACGCGCAGAAGTTTATAAAGGTCAGGGTCGAGGTTTAATAAGCGGGCCGCGTGATCGAAACGCGACATCATGGACTCAAAGGGATTTTCTTCTCTCAATTGCCGAACGCCATCATCTACTAATGCCATTAATACCTCCTTGGCTGGCAGCTTGGGGCGCTGGTGGACTCAAAAAATTGGGCGGGTGATTTGTTGATCCCCGCCTTTCTTTTTACCTCTCTGTAATTTTCAAGGATTCGTTCAGTGCGCCGGTTCGATATCCTTCCAAATCAAGCGTGACAAACTTAAATCCTAGCTGCTTGAAGGCTGCTGAAATTCGCTGGGCCATCTCTACGTTCAGCGCGCGCGGCAATTCGTTTGGCGCAATTTCAATTCGGACTAAATCTCCATGGTGCCTGACGCGCGTTTGCTGAAACCCCAACAGTCGCAATTTAGCTTCGCCGCGTTCAATGTCGGACAGCTTTTCAATCGTCACAGGCATACCGTACGGAATTCGCGACGACAGACAGGCTGACGCAGGACGATCCCAAACTGGCAGGCCTGCGCGTTCTGACAGCTGACGAATTTCGGCTTTGGTCAACCCAGCTTCAATCAGCGGACTGCGAACATTCAACTCTGTTGCGGCTTTCCGGCCTGGGCGGTAATCGCCCGTGTCATCAGCATTGTTTCCGTCACAAACAAATGCGTAACCTCGTTCGGTCGCCAAATCGCTCAGCTTGGTGAAAAGCTCGTGTTTGCAGAAATAACAGCGGTTGACCGGATTCGCCTGATAGTTGGCATCATGAATTTCTTCAGTATTAATGAACTGATGCGGGATCGAAAACTTCCGGACAACATCCAGCGCATCTTGCCGTTGAAAGTCAGGATAGCTGGGACTTTCGCCTGTCACGGCCAATGCACGCGCGCCGAGTTCGCTGGCCGCAACAAAGGCTAGATAGGCGCTATCAACGCCGCCTGAATAGGCAACGATGACCGATTCCATTTCGCGCATCAACTGCCGAAGCCTTTGCTCTTTCGCCAGCGTTTCCGCAGTGATCGCGACTTTCTGAGTTGCAGTTTGCATTGCCACAACAACGTTCCTATTTCAGTTTGTTTTGAGGCCAGCGCCGCCTCTAAAACACAAAATATCCTTTAATTCCCATCGGCACCCGATACACCTTCTGAGTGCTGACGACGATCATGTCGCCTTCGCTGTCAAAGGCCAGCCCGACCAGCGACGCTCCGGCAACGACGACTTCGGCATTGCGACCATCGGGCGTGATTCGAACAATGCCGCGATGACCTTTCAACGAAGCGGCGACATACAAATTGCCTTCCACGTCGAACGCCAATCCTTGCGGACGGCCAAGCCCGGTATAAAACTTCTCCACTTCGCCCATTGCGTTAATTCGCCAGATTGTTTCAAACGAAGAGACGGTCGGCCCGCTGACAAACAAATCGCCTTCGGGCGAAAACGCCAAATGATACGCAGCGACGCTTGGGTCCAGCGTAGCGAATTGCCGCACTTCGCCCAGTTCGTTTACCCGAAAGATCGTTCCTGTACGGTCGCCAACGTAAATTTCTCCGCGACGATCAAATGCCAGCCCTGTTGCCACTCCCAATTCCGAAGCGACCATTTCAGGTTCACCGAACGGCGAAATGCGATACAACTTGCTGTCGTACCGGCTGGTGGCGTACAGCGTGCCTTCCCGATTAAAAGCCAGTCCGGTTGGATTAACCAAGTCGGAAACCATCGGCAGCAACTCGTTGTCAGAAGAGATTTTATAGATCGAAACCGGCATTTTTTGTCCGCGTGTTCCGGACAGCGTGACATAAATACCGCCGTCGTCGCGGTCAATGGCAGGATTGGCAACCGGATGCAGGTTTTCAGCCAATTTCACGCCCAGCGAAAACGGGGTTACCATCACGCCGCTGGCGCTTTCCAGCTTCATTTCGTTGGCTTCAACGCCGGTATCACAATCAGGAACAGAAATGACGACGCGATTTGGAGCGGCGCTGACAACCCTTCCCCGCTGATCGCCAAACCAGACGTGGCAATATAAGTAATCTGAGCTGTCGTACCCTTCGCAGGTGATTACCACTTCGCCGCCTTCGACTCCGGCGCGTGGCACGGCGCTTTTGATCAGCCCGTCATTGAAATTCGACATTACTGCGTTCTCCAGTTCAAACAGATGGGAGCATAAGGAACCCCAATCATACGCGAGCCAAGAAGATGGCGAAAGAGGCTTTTCCGGGACGGAAGGATTGAGCGACAGAGGAAAGAAGGATGAAGGGATGTTTTGCTAAAGCTCCGTTTTCACAATCTTCTGCCCCTCTTCCCTCGATCCCTCCGTTCCTCGCTCTTCATTTCTGAACACCGTCGCTCAAGTCAGAATCTTTCCACAGCCAGATGCCGCCGCGCATGCCAAGCGTATTGCTGACGACTTCAACATCCTTGCCAAATTTCAGGGAAACGTTTGCCGCATTCCCGCCGCCCAAATACAGCTTGTCGAAGTTCGTCAGGATGCGGAAATACTCAATGGCTTTTTCCAACCGAACATTCCACTCTTTTTTTCCAACTCTCTTGAAGGTTTTATTGCCGAGTTGTTCTTCGTAGGTTTGGCCTTTGCGAAACGGGATATGCGCCAGTTCGATGTGCGGAGCCAGCCGCCCGTCTTCAAACAGCGCCGAGCCGATGCCTGTGCCCAGCGTGATGACCAGTTCAACCCCTTTGCCTTTAATTGCGCCAAGCCCTTGCATATCAGCATCATTGATAACAAGCGTGGGTTTGCCCGTAACTTTGGCAATCGCTTTTTGCAGATTGAAGCTGTTCCATTCATCTGAACCCAGATTCTTGCAGGACAGCGTTTTGCCGTGCCGAACAACACCGGGGAATCCGACCGAAACGCGATCAAATGCCGGAAGCTGGGCCAGCAATTCTTTCAGCTTTTCCAGCAGGACTCCGGGCGGGCATGGCTGCGGCGTATCCACGCGAACGCGGTCAGTCAGCATTTGTCCGTGATCGTCCAGCACAGTGGCTTTCAAACCGGAACCGCCGATATCGAATGCCAGCGTTTTCTTTTGGGCAGTTGTTTTTGTGGCTTTAGCAGGTTTCTTTGTGAATGATTTTTTTGCCGATTTCTTTTTGGATGATTTTCCGGCTGTTGGCATATTTCTTTTCAGGGCCTCCTATCAAGCAACCAAACTTATCTTGTTCATAGAGTTTTTCTTTATTCGTGTGGGGAGATCGTGGTTAAATCACCCGCCGCATCTTACTGAAATCCTGAATGCTTGAGAAGGAGCACATTTGAAATGAAGCGATTCATCTTGTTTGCTGTTGTGTTGATTGTTCTGGCGCTTGCCGCCGCGCCGCAAACTCATCGCGCCGCCACAAAAGTCCTTGACCCGATGCAAGCGGGGCCGTTCCCCGTAGGCGTGACAACGACGGTGTTGGTTGATCACAGCCGTAAAGACGCCGCCACCAATGAAGATCGTACGCTGGTCACCGAAATCTGGTACCCGGCGACGGACGAGTCCCGCAATCTGCCCAAAAATAAATTCGCGGATTTCATTCCGGGTGGAATGAGTCCGCAATTCGAATCTTTGCTGAAGATGGCGTACAAAAAAAACGCCGCCGAAATGAACGAATCGTACTGGAATTCGGCAGTCCGCGATGCTCGCGTTCGCGAAGGCAAATTCCCGCTGATTGTGTTTTCGCATGGCAACGGAGGCACGCGAACCCAAAACACGTTCTGGTGTGATTACCTGGCCAGCCACGGCTACGTCATCGTTTCCGCCGATCACACTGCCAACGCGCGCGTGACGATCATCAAAGGCAAACCGGTTCTGTACCGCAACGACCAGCGGGAAAATTCCGCCGTGGATCGCCCAAAAGATATGAGTTTTTTGCTGGATCAAATGACATTGTGGAACGGCGGAGCCGACAGCCGCTTTTCCGGCAAGCTTGACCTGAGCAAACCAGCCGCTTCCGGCATGTCATTTGGTTCCATGACGGCGATTCGTGTGGCTGACGTTGATCCGCGCTTTAAAGCCGTTATTGCCATGTCCGGTGCGCCTGAAGCGCACACCAATTTGACGGTTCCTTCCTTGTACATGCTTGGCGAAGAAGACCGCACTATCGGCCCCAAAGGCAACGCGCGCGTCCGTGACGTATACGCCAAACATCAGCGTGACGGCTATCTGCTGGCGATCAAAGACGGCGGTCATTATTCCTTCACGGATGTGTTCAAGATAGACAAAAACTTCGGCGACGGAGTCGGCAAAGGCAAACGCGGCGGTGAAGGGGCAGAGTTCAACTACACTTCGATGGAAACGACGTACGCTATCATCAATTCGTACAGCATCGCCTTTCTGGGTTTGTACGTGCGCGGCGAACGCGAATACTTGCCGTTTCTGCAAAAGAACCATTGGAAAGCCGAACTGGCCTGGAATGTAAAAGGCGTCGAAGCAAGCCAAACTTCGACATCGAAATAAGGAGACGAAGATGCAAGCAAGAATTCCAACTTACAAGCAGCAACTTCAGAAAGAAATCAATCAATTGCCTCAGGAATATCTGCCCAACTTGCTTCAATTGATTCGGGTTTTCCGGGAAACCGTGGCATTGAAACCTGCGCCAGACAGTTTTCAGCAAGGCTGGGCTGAAACAGTAAAAGGCGAGACGCTACCTGTTTCTAAACTTTGGGATGGAATAGATGTCGAATGAATTTCAGATTGAATTCACACCGGAATTCAAACGCAACTTGCGCGCATTAGCCAAGAAGTACCGCAAGATTCGTTCCGACATTCAGCCGGTCATTGATCGTCTGCAAGAGGGAGAATCCGTTGGTGACCAAGTGACGGGAATTGAATACGCGATCTTCAAAGTGCGAGTGAAAAATAGCGATATTCAAAAGGGAAAGAGTTCAGGCTATCGAATGATCTATTACCTTAAGACACGAACGAAAATCATTCTCGTCACGATTTACTCAAAACTTGACCAGGCTGACATTGCAGCAAAACAGATTCGCAAAATCTTGAAAGAATTCGACCAGCGAGACACCTGAGGAGAAACAAGATGTACAGAAAATTGCTTTTATCTCTGCTGACCTTTTGCGCGCTGATTCAACCGGCTCGTGTTCAGGAAAAGACGCAACCGCAGAAACCGGCAGTCGAAGCGCCACAGCCAGCCAAGCCGGTTACTCCATCCACAGGTTCCAACGCTGGTTTGTCGCTGGAACAGTTCGCCGCGCTCAGCCAAAAGCTCTCTGAACCAAACGGCTATTTCGACACGGACAATCTGATTTCCAACGAAACTTCCTATCTGCACGTGATGGGCAAGATGCGGCAGATGAAAATCAACGGCGGAGCCTTCATCGGCGTCGGCCCCGATCAAAGCTTTTCTTATATTGCCCAGATTCGCCCAAGCATCGCCTTTATGTTGGATGTTCGCCGAGACAATTTATTGCAGCATTTGCTGTTCAAAGCGCTGTTCGAATCGGCTCGCAACCGTACTGAGTATCTGTGCCTGTTTTTCGGCAAGCCAATTCCCGCCGATTTGAAATCGTGGGACGCGCGCGGCATTCAGGACATCGTCGCGTACGTGGACAAAACGCCGAAAGACACCAAGCTGTTTGACGCCACGCACGCCGCGCTCAAAGCCAAGATCAGAAGCTACGGCATCAAGATCAGCGACAGCGAATACGAAACCATCAAACGCATGCACACGGAGTTTTTCACCAGCGGCATGGATTTGAAATTCACCAGCCACGGACGCGGCTCGCGCTATTACTACCCGAATTACCGGGACCTGACGCTGGAAAAAGACCTGACCGGCAAACAGTGCAACTATCTGGCCAACGAAGACGATTTCCGTGCCTTGAAATCCTTGCAGGAACGAAATTTGGTCATCCCCGTCACCGGTAATCTGGCTGGAGACCACGCGCTGAAAGCTATTGCCGCTTACCTGAACGAGCGCGGCGAAAAAGTGTCCGCCTTTTACACCTCAAACGTAGAGTTTTACCTGTCGCGCGGAGACGAGTTCGACAAGTTTGCCAACAGCGTCAAACTGCTGCCGCGCGAAGCCAGCAGCGTCATTATCCGCAGCTATTTCAACGGCACGTTCGGATACGCGCACCCGCAATCGGTCAGCGGGTATTACAGCACGCAGCTTTTGCAAACGATGGATAGCTTCGTCAAAGAGTTTTCAGCCGGCGGATTGCAGAGCTACACAGATGTGATTTCCAAGCATTCACTAGAGTTGCGCTAGCACCTTTTGCGGCTCCGCCGCCGGATGTGCGGCAAGTCTCCGACTTGCCGCTTGCGGCTTATAAATGGAAGGGCTACGCCCGAACGTCTGGGACATAGCCCCAATATGATCAAAACCAATTTCCCGGAAAGGCACAGCCTTTCCGCACATCGGGCGGCAAAGCCGCAAATCTGAATCCGCCTCTTTTCATTTCGGGAGATTTCCTTATGCCATCTCTTCCCCGCCCCGGCCAAAAGACTGCAATGATCAGCAGCACCTCGCTTGATCTGCCCGACCACCGCAAACAAGTCGTCGAAGCCTGTCTGCGCGAAAGCGTCTTCCCCATCGGCATGGAGCACTTGCCCGTCCGCGATTCGAGCGCTGTCACCGTAGACCGCGAAATGGTAGACAAAGCAGATATTTACATCGGCATTTTCGGCGTCCGCTACGGCGAAGTGCCGCCGGATCACGACATCTCGTACACCGAACTGGAATTTAATCGGGCCGTCGAACGCGGCATTCCAATTCTGGTTTTCGTTATGCACGAAGACCATCCGGTCAAACCACGCGATGTCGAAGCCGACGCCGAAGCGCAACGAAAGCTCGCCGAACTGAAAAAGCGCGCCAGCACCGGACGCATTCGCGGCGAGTTCAAATCCCCCGAAGAGTTACGCGGCTTGGTCATTCAAGCTTTAGCCGATTTGCGCCGCCGCGAAGAAGACGAAAAAGGAAAACCCGCGCCCAGCTTCCATCCACATTACGACATTCCCGCGCCGCCCGAAGCCTTCATCGCGCATCCGTACACGCTGCTGCAAACGCGCCAACTGGTAGGCCGCCAAGCCGAATTGAACCTGTTGACTGATTGGGTCGCCAAACCCGATTCGGAAGTTTACGCCGCACGCATTCTGAACATCGTCGCACTGGGTGGTGTAGGCAAAAGCGCGCTGACCTGGCATTGGTTCAACGAAATCGCTCCGCAGGAAATGAAGCCGATGGCCGGGCGGTTGTGGTGGAGCTTTTACGAAAGCGATGCGCGGTTTGAAAACTTCGTCGCTCGCGCATTGGCGTATGTGACGCGGCGACCGATGGCCGAAATCGAAGCCATTCCGCTGTCCGACCGAGAATCGCAATTGCTTGCCGCGCTCGACCGCGAACCGTTTTTGATCGTGCTGGATGGGATGGAGCGATTGCTGATTGCCTACGCCAGAATGGACGCGGCGTATCTGGATGCACCTGGTACGCACGCGTCCCCGCGTACAGTTTCGGCGGAAGACGGAATGCTAGAGGAAGTGACGCCCTCCAGCAGCAAGGCTTTGCCAGCCACGTCTGCACGCGAGGACGCGCGCGTACCCAGCCGCAAAACCGCAGACCCGCGGGTAGGCAACTTTTTGCGGAAACTGGCTGGCGTCAAAGCCTCGCGCATTCTGGTCAGCACGCGGCTATATCCAGCGGATTTGGAAAACAGAGTGAATGGCGATCCACTGCCGGGATGTTTTCGCCGAGACCTGACAGGCTTGGCCGATGACGATGCGCTGGAATTGTGGCGCAAGTTCAACGTCACCGGAGCGCGCGACCAACTGCTACCAATCTTCAACCGAGTGGAAAACCATCCGCTGCTGATTCAGGCGCTGGCGGGCGAAGTGGCTCGGTTCCGGCGCGCTCCGGGCAATTTCGAAGCCTGGCAAAAAGCGCATCCCGAATTCAATCCCTTCCAAGACCTCTCGTTGGTGCAGGTGAAATCCCACGTGCTGGAATTTGCAATGCGCGGACTTAGCGATCAAGCGCGGCAAGTGCTGTGGACAATTGCTGCCTTCCGCATGCCAGCAAGTTACGACACGCTTGTTGCCTTGCTTATCGCCAAAACACGGCGAAGCAAACGCAAACCCGTGGTCGGCGAGCCAGACTTAGATTCCATCCTTGTTGAACTGGAAGATCGAGGTTTGGTCGGTTGGGACATACGAACCAACCGCTACGATTTGCATCCGATTGTTCGTGGTGTTGCGTGGAGTTGGCCGAGCAATGATACACGTAGAGGCATCTATTTAAGCTTATATGCGCACTTAAAATCTCTGCCACAAGTTGATTTCCTTAAAACCAATAGTCTCGAAGACCTGATGCCAACTATTGAACTTTACAATGCGTTAGTCGGTCTCGAGCGTTACGACGCAGCTGGACTTCTTTTTGAAAAGCGATTGTATGATGCTGCGTTTCGTCTGAGCACTAGTCGCCAGCAGATTCAACTCTTGGAGATGCTCTTTCCTGATGGGTTAGATCATTTGCCGCGTTTAAGCACCCCTCACCATCAATCTTCTACGTTCAATGCGCTTGCGCAGGGTCATCTATTCAGCGGACAGCCAAAGCAGGCAGCTTTGCTGTTTCGCCGCGCTAATACTCTAGATTTGGAAGTGGAAGATTACGAAAGTTTAGGTATCGGCTTGGGCAATCTTTCAGATGCACTGCGAGTGTCGGGCGCTATTCATGAGTCTGAGGTTGTAGCACGTCAGGCACTGATCATCACACGAGAGCAAAGTTACTTTGATGAAGCGGCCAGTCTGCGTGTAGTTGGACTGTCGTTAGCTGTGCGCGGCGTTGCAAGCGAGTCCGACTTATCCCTAAAGCGATCATTGCGGATGTGCGTAGAGGAAGCGGAAGAGCTTGAAGAAACAGAATTTGATAAAAGATATGAGGGTGCAGTCAATTCTTATTTAGCACAATTATCACTTTGGTTGAGTGAGTTTCATCGTGCTCAATTGTACGTCAGTCGCGCTCAGGGGCTGGTCCTGAATTACGAAAGGGACTTCACCCGCTTCGTGCGAGTGCATGGTGCTGCGGCGCTCGGGCTCGACGATTTCCCTACTGCTTATGAACGATTGCACCACGCACTGACCCGCGCACGGCAAGTAAACTTTGTGGAAGAAGAACTTCCCGCGCTGATTGCCCTCGCCGAATTGCGACGCCGACAGGATCAACCTATCGAAGCGCGCGAATTGCTGGATGACGTTTGGGAAGCCGCTGAGCGTGGCCCTTATCCCCTCTTTCACGCCGATGCGCTAAACGTCCTAGCGCAAATCGAACGTGATGCGAGCAACACCGCTAAAGCCATCGAAGCTGCCACCCAAGCCTATCGCCTGGCGTGGTGCGATGGACCTCCGTACGCGTATCACTGGGGATTGGAAGCGGCGCGCAAACATCTGCGAGAACTGGGCGCGCCCGAACCGGAGATGCCGCCTTTCGATCCGTCGAAGTTCGAGCCGATGCCGGAAGTCGAGATCAATCCCAAAGATGAATTTTATGTGGAGCTAGAGGAAGAGGCTTAACGCAAAGACGCGAAGGAACAAAGGCGCAAAGATTTCTTTGGATGGATGCCACGGCGAGTTTCCCACAGCCTGCCTAGCGGAATTTCCCTTTGCCTCTTTGCCACCTTGCGCCTTTGCGTTAAAACCGAATTCTTCAATTGATCCGCGTTACTGAAGACGCGCGATTCAGTTGTTCGCGCAGCCATTCAGTGATGTCTTCCAGGCTTTCGGCGGAAACTTCGTGGCCCATGTCATATTCGCGGTAGGTCAGATCAACGGGCAGCTCGGAAAGCAAACGGCTGGTTTCTCGGCCCTGGCTGATGGGAATGACCGCGTCTTTCGTTCCGTGCAGAACGAACACCGGCAAGCCGATCAGCGCGTCTTTGTCCGGGATTTGCTGGACAGTGTGCGCCATCAATCGTCCGCTCATGGCGACAACAGCGGTGGCAGTGCCGGGATAAGTCAAAGCCACGGCCAAGCTCATCATCGCTCCCTGGCTGAACCCAACCAAAAATACTGCATTCGGATCGCAATCGTAGGCTTTGACGATTTCGCCTATGAATTTGTGCAGCGTTACCCGAGCGGATTCGACTTCTGTTGGGTCAACGGAAATGCCTTCCGGCGTGAAGGCCAGATTGAACCACGCGTATCCGCCCATCCCGCGCAAACTGACCGGCGCGCGAGCGCTGACGACGAAAAAGCGTTCGTCTAGATACGGAGCCAAGGAAAACAAATCGTCTTCGTTTGCCCCGTACCCGTGCAGCAATAACAACAACGGCGGTTTGCCTGTCAGCCCGCTTTTGCCCGCGGCCGTGTGATGAAACAGAGAAAAAGTATGATCGGTCATTAAATTTGATAATTCCGTGTTTGGGGTTTAATCGAAGCCGTAGCTTGCTTGAAGCATTCACCGGGCGTCAAGTTGAGACAATGCTAAGGCATATTCATTTTCAGCCACAGAGATCACAGAGTTCACGAGGATGAATACTTTTGTGCATTTCAAAACTCCCTCTCAGTGCTCTCTGTGCGCTCTGTGGCTAAAAACAAAGAATGAATAGACCCTGGAGACACGCATTTGCTGGTTGTCATTTACAAATTGATTGGCGATACTCGCCGCTTCAATTCGCACCGATGATTTATCCACTTATTACGGCAATCGCATGGAAATTCCGAAGACTTACGAACCAAAAGACGTCGAAGACCGCTGGTATCCGTTCTGGGAACAAGGCGGTTATTTCTCACCCGAAAGCAATCCTGATCCCAAAGCAAAAGTATTTTCGATGGTCATCCCGCCGCCGAACGTGACGGGGTATTTGCACATGGGCCACGCGCTGAACCAGACGCTGCAAGATGTGTTGGCGCGTTGGCGGCGAATGGCGGGCGACCGTGTGTTGTGGCTTCCCGGCACCGATCACGCAGGCATCGCCACCCAAATGGTTGTCGAACGGCAACTTGCCGCCGAAGGCGTCAAGCGCCAGGACCTGGGCCGCGAAAAATTCGTCGAACGCATCTGGCAATGGAAAGAACATTCCGGCGGAACGATTCAACGGCAAATGCGCGTCGTAGGGGATTCGGTGGATTGGTCGCGTGAACGCTTCACGATGGACGACGGATTGTCGAACGCGGTCAAGGAAGTTTTCGTGCGGCTGTATGACGAAGGCTTGATCTATCGCGGCGAGCGCATGATCAACTGGTCGCCCGGTTTGCAAACGGCGATTTCCGATCTGGAAGTCGAAATGAAGCCGGTCAAAGGCAAGCTCTATCACATTGCGTACCCGATTGGCCGCGACGCGAGTTCACCGGTTGAAGGTTTGGCCGAAGCATACGAAGCAGCCAACAGCGAAGACAAGAAATCCGGCTTGCTCTCTACTTCCGCCGGAGATTTCATCGTCGTCGCGACGACCAGACCGGAAACGATGCTCGGCGATACTGCCATCGCAATGAATCCCGAAGACGCCACAGTCACGGGCCGCTATCCGTCAGTCGTCGGCAAAAAAGCTGTGTTGCCGCTGGTCGGTACCGAAATTCCCTTCATTCAGGATGAAGTCGTCGAAAAGGATTTCGGAACCGGCTTTGTCAAAGTCACGCCTGCGCACGATCCAAACGATTTTGCGATGGGCAAACGCCACAATCTGGAATTCATCCAGGTCATTGGCAAAGACGCGAAAGTTACAGACGCCGCGCCGGAAAAATATCGCGGCTTGGACCGATACGAAGCTCGAAAAGAGGTCGTTGCCGATCTGGAAGCCTTGGGCTTGCTGCTGAAAGTCGAAGATTACACGCATAACGTAGGCCATTGTCAGCGCAGCGGATCAGTCGTCGAACCGCTGATTTCGATGCAGTGGTTCATGCGAATGAAGGAATTGGCCGAACCAGCCATCGCTGCCGTCCGCGAAGGCCGCACGAAATTTGTCCCAGAAAGCACGACGAAGATTTACTTCAACTGGCTGGAAAACATTCAGGATTGGTGCGTGTCGCGGCAATTGTGGTGGGGGCATCGGGTTCCCGCCTGGTTCACGCCCGAAGGTGAAATCGTTGTCGCGCGCGATGAAGCCGAAGCGCGGGAGCGACTCAAAGCTCGCGGCCTGAACGCAGACGCCGAACTGACAGAAGAAAGCGACGTGCTGGACACCTGGTTTTCGTCGCAGTTGTGGCCGTTTTCGACCTTAGGCTGGCCAGATGAAACCGAAGACTTGAAGCGGTTTTATCCTACCAACGTGCTGGTGACGGGGTTCGACATCATCTTTTTCTGGGTCGCGCGAATGATGATGATGGGATTGAAGTTTATGGGCGATGTGCCGTTCCGAACGGTGTACATCAACGCGCTGGTGCTGGACCCGCAAGGGCAGAAAATGTCCAAAACCAAAGGCAACGTCATTGATCCGCTGGATGTGTTTGCCAAATACGGAACCGACGCGGCGCGGTTTGGACTAACGGGGGCTTCGACTGCTGGGCTGACGCTGGCGTTGCAGGAATCGAAACTGGAAAGTGCCCGCAATTTCGCCAACAAAATTTGGAACGCCACGCGGTTTGTGTTGATGAATTGCGACGAAGTTCTGGAAGCCCAGGAACCGGTTCATTGGGAAACAGAACTTTCCGAACCGGAACTGGCAGACCGCTGGATTTTAAGCCGGTTGAATCGTGTTGCATCGGAAGTCCACGACGCGCTTGGCGAATACCGTTTTCACGAAGCGGCGGAAGAGTTGTACCGGTTTTTCTGGAACGATTTCTGCGACTGGTATATCGAACTGTCGAAACCGTTTGTCACCGCGAAAGAACCGACTGATCAATCGCTGGCCGTAAAGCGTCGAATCATTTACGTGCTGGAACGCAGCCTTCGCTTGCTGCATCCGATCATGCCGTACATCACTGAAGAGTTATGGCAGCGTTTGCCGCACAAAGGCGACACGATCAGCACCGCCGAATTCGTTTCGCATAACTCCGCCCAACTGGATGGCCGAGCCGAACGTGAAATGGCGCTGGTGATCGAAACCATCACCAAGCTGCGCAACATCCGCTCAACCTTCAACATTGCGCCTTCAGTTCCATTGAAAGCCAGCATCGCTCCAGCGGACGACACAACGCGCGAAGTGCTGACGAGCATGAGCGATCACATCAAACGGCTGGCGCGAATCAGCGATTTGGAATTTGTCGAAAAGCTGGAAACGACCA
Organism: uncultured Heliomicrobium sp.; assembly: GCA_964383955.1. Classification (GTDB taxonomy): domain Bacteria; phylum Acidobacteriota; class Blastocatellia; order RBC074; family RBC074; genus RBC074. The sequence goes on from CAYLJQ010000057.1 coordinate 15,671, forward strand.
AAGGCGCGGCTCGCGCGGTGTTCACCGGAGCCGAAGTTGCCGTTCCGCTGGAAGGGTTGATTGATTTCGACAAGGAACGCGCACGGCTGGAAAAAGAGCTTGGCAAGCTGACGAATGAATTGGCAGGTTTGGAAAAACGAATCGGCAATCCTGATTTCGTCGCCCGCGCCGCGGCTGAAGTCGTTGCCGAATCCCGCGCGCGCGCAACTGAGTTAGCGGACCAAATCAACAGAATAAAAGCGACGATTGATGCTTTATAAAAGTAGTCGGTAGTCGGGAATCAGTAGTCGGCAGAAAGAATCACTCACCAACTACTGATTCCCGACTACCGGCTATCGACGACTCCACAATGATTAACCCTCAAGACATTCCATTGATTGACGACATTGCAGCCGGTTGCCTGGATGAAGATTTGGGGCGAGGCGACATTACTTCGCGGGCCGTGGTGAAAAGCGGCCAGCAGGCACGCGGTAATTTCATGGCCAAACAGGAATTGGTGCTGGCCGGGCTGGAAGTTGCCGACGCTGTGTTTATGCACCTTGACCCGTATCTGGAAGTTGAAACCACTGCGGTGGATGGCGAATTGCTGCAAGCCGACAAAGTCTTTGCCCGCGTGGTGGGCGACGCCCAAATGTTGCTGGCGGCGGAGCGCGTCGCGTTGAACTTTCTTCAGCATCTTTCCGGCATCGCCACACTGACGCGCAAATACGTCGAAGCCATTGCCGGAACCAAAGCCAAGATTGTTGACACGCGCAAAACCGCGCCCGGGCTTCGCGCTTTGCAGAAGTACGCAGTGACCGTCGGCGGAGGTCACAATCACAGAATGGGATTGGATGACGGTGTGCTGATCAAAGACAACCATATCGCTTTGGCAGGCAGCGTGACGATAGCCGTCGCCCACGCCAAAGAAGCCGCCGGCCATCTGCATAAAATCGAAGTCGAAGTTGCCACACTTGACCAAGTCACGGAAGCGCTGAAAGCAAAGGCAGACATTTTGCTGCTGGACAACATGACACCGGAAATGATTCGCCAGGCTGTCGAACTGGTCGAAGCGCACGAACCCGGTGAACGCCGAACCCTGTTGGAAGCTTCTGGCGGCATTACGCTTGCGAACGCTCGCTCCTACGCCGAAGCCGGCGTGGATTTGATTTCCATCGGCGCACTGACGCATTCGGCTCCGGCGGTGGATATTAGTTTCAAAATCAAACCTGTTTGAAGTAGACAGAATACAGTAGGCAGTAGCTTTGCTAAGCACCGCTAATTTCCGTCTACTGTATGCTGTCTACTGTCTACTTTTTCTATGATTAGTTACAACGACATTCTCCAAGCTCGCCAGCGAATTGCGGGCGTTGCGCATCGCACGCCGGTTCTGACTTCGCGGCAATTCAACGAATTGGTTGGCTGCGAAGTCTTTTTCAAAGCTGAAAACCTGCAACGCGCGGGCGCATTCAAGTTTCGCGGCGCGTACAACAAGATCGCGTCGCTGAGTGAGTCAGAGCGCAAACGCGGCGTTTTGGCTTATTCGTCCGGCAACCACGCGCAGGCGACTGCGCTGGCTGCGAAACTGTTCGGCATTCCGGCAGTCATCGTCATGCCGCACGATGCGCCGCAGATCAAAGTCAACGGCACGCGCGGGTACGGAGCCGAAGTGGTCTTTTACAACCGCTACACCGAAAGCCGGGAAGGAACCGGCGAACAGATCAGCCAGGAACGCGGCCTGGTTTTGGTTCCTCCATTTGACGACGATCTGATTATGGCTGGGCAAGGAACGGCAGCCATCGAATTGTTTGAAGACGTGCCGGAACTGGATTTCCTGCTTTCGCCTTGTAGCGGCTGTGGACTCTTGGCGGGATTGGCCGTCGCCACGAAACACCTTTCCCCTGCAACGCGCGTTTTTGGCGTCGAACCGGAAGCCGGAAACGATACCTG
>CAYLJQ010000058.1:0-17424 GCA_964383955.1 uncultured Heliomicrobium sp.
TCCTATTGTTTTTTGAGGGGTAAGAACCGGTACAGACATAAATTATTCTTTCACGACAAAAGTAAATTCCTGTTTGCCGATGCGCAGTTTATCGCCCGGCCTGATTTCTTCCGACTTTCTGATCCGCTTTCCATTCACCCAAACACCATTCCGGCTGTGATTATCAACGACTTTCAGAGTTTTGCCTTCGCGAACGATTTCTGCGTGGTAACGGCTTACGCGATCATTGTTGAGCACAATGTCGTTGTCCTGGTTACGCCCAACACGAGTCAGCAAACGGCGCAAATTGAACTCGGTCGCATCTTTGGCGCAAATCAACAGCATTCTGGGATCGAACGCATTCACATCGTCCAGATCGTCCACGGTTATATCAGCGACGGTAACATGCTCTTCTCCTTGATTCGCTGGAACATCGCCGAGCTTCTTCTTTTCCGGAACCGGTTTAACCTGAATCGGCAAGTCCAGTTCTTCCAAACTCAATTTTGACGAGACAAAAGCCTCTGGAATGGCTTTCAGAATTTGAGTGCTTCCGCGTCTTTCAGAAGCAAACGGCTGATACCTCTCCGACAATGCAAAACGCACCAGCGACCTTATTCGTTGTGTCAGATAAGGCATTTCAGCAACAATTTCTGTCAGATGGCCGCCAACATTACGAACTTCGTTTACTTGCTCAAGAAACTCGCGGATGTCCAATTTTTCAAACAACCGTATCCCAACGCCAAATTTGAGCATTGTGCTGACAGCCGAAGTCAGCGAGCGGCAAGCGATGAAACCTGCGCGATCCGCGGTGAATTCCGTGCGGTTGATCCAATCGCCGAAAATAACGCTGTTAAGCAATTTTCCGATTACAGGAACATCAGAACCCAGCGGTTTCAGCAGCGTTCTCAGCCAGGTATGCCCGGCTTGAATATGCCCAACTTCTCGCCCGATAAAAAACTGCAAGTTATCCGGCTGCATCTGGTCAACCAATGAAGACGTCAAAACGATGATTGGCCGCTGCCATAAACCCAGCGTGTAAATGTTCATCTCTGACGAACGTTTGACATAAATCGGAACCGGCGGACTGGACAAGCGTTCGGCTGCGACACTTGCCAGATTGAAAAGCTCAGGGAATTGTCGCGCACTGACTCTGACCAAGGTTCCCAATGCTGACCGTTGTTGCAGCTTGACGCTGATAACGAACACAGCCAAACCGGCCATTGGAATCAACAACGCTTTTAGTGTTGTCTCCCAGCTTTCAGGAAAGAAAATCGCGGCCAGCGCGTAAAGCAAAAACAAAAATAAAAAGGTGAGGAACAAAGACAGCAATTCGCCTGAGTAACGATAGTCTCTCAGCCGGACAATTGGATTTTTCGGTTGACTGCTGATTACGTCACTTTGCATTGATATCCTCGCGCTTCTGTAGGAAGGCAAATGGATTATAGCAAATGGCGGTAAAGCCACCATCATCCCGCGAAACCTGTACCCGCAAAGTCTTTTCCCCTATTATCCGCGCGCGTTCAAATCCACTGCGACAAGGCAAAACAGATGAAGCAAGCAGATTTGGCAGATTTGCCAACCTCGGCCGGTTCGACAGGTTTGGTCAGAGGCATACGGCGATGGGATTTGGTGGCCGTTGCCATCAACGGAATCATCGGCGCGGGCATTTTCGGATTGCCGTCTAAAGTCTTTTCTCTGATCGGGCCTTATAGCCTGATCGCCTTTGTCGTTTGCGCGTTGGTGGTGCTGCTGATTGTGCTTTGCTTTGCCGAAGTCAGCAGCCGGTTCAGCGAAACCGGGGGACCTTATCTTTACGCTCGCGCCGCATTTGGTTCGGCAGTCGGCTTTGAAGTCGGATGGTTGATGTGGCTGGCGCGACTAACTGCGCTTTCGGCCAACTGCAACCTGCTGGTGGAATACTCCAGCTATTTCTGGCCAAGTATAAATACGGGCGTGGCGCGTGTGGCAACGATTACATCAATCGTCATTGCGTTGACATTCATCAATGTCGCTGGAGTCCGAAACGCCGCGCTTTTCAGCGACGTTTCCTCCATTGCCAAGCTGATCCCAATTGCGCTTTTTATCGGCGTCGGCATGTTCTTTCTGAATCCACAGAGCTTCGTTCCGGTTGAACACCCAAGCCTTGGCAACTTTTCGCAGTCTGTATTGTTGCTGGTTTACGCGTTTACCGGTTTCGAAATGGCGATTATCCCGGCTGGCGATGTGCGCGATCCAAAACGCAATGTGCCGTTTGCCATCCTGACGGCGTTGGCAGTTGTGGCAGTCACGTACATCATGATTCAAATTGTGTGCATTGGAACGCTGCCTGAGCTGGCAGCATCAAAACGACCGCTGGCCGATGCCGGGACGCATTTTCTAGGAGTCGTTGGCGGCAGCGTCATCACCGCCGGAGCTATTATTTCGATTCTTGGAAATCTGACGGTTTTGATTCTGGCGGCTTCCCGGCTGCCGTTTGCGATGGCCAGCCACAACGAATTGCCGCAACTTTTCGCCTCGACGCATACGCGCTTTCGAACTCCGCATATCGCCATTTACGTCACTGCGGCGACAATGCTGGCGCTGACGCTTTCCGGAACTTTCATTTACGCAGTGACTATCAGCACCATTGCCCGGCTATTGGCTTATATGACGACTTGCGCCGGTTTAATCATCATGCGGCGCCAGGAAGTGGAGCAGCCACAATTCAAAGTTCCGCTGGGAGCGACGCTGGCTGTGCTGGCAATCGTGCTGATGATTTGGTTGCTGGCGCACAGCACTTCACGCGAAGCGCGCGATGCGGCTATCGCTGCAGCGGCGGGTTTGGTAATCTACGCAGCCTACAAATTCAAACGACAACCTCTAACCACAGAAAAGGAAACTTAGATGAAAAGACTCCTGACGTTTTGCTTGCTGGCCACCGTAATCACAGCGATCAGCCTGGTTTCAGTTCAATCACAAAGCTCCAAACGGCAGCTTGAAATCTTTTACGTGGACGTTGAAGGCGGAGCCGCCACGTTGATCGTCACACCGGCTGGCGAATCCATTCTGGTGGACACGGGCTGGCCGGGCTTTGATGGCCGAGACGCCAAACGCATCGAAGTCGCGATGAAAGCTGCGAACATTTCACAAATTGACCACTTGATCATCACGCACTATCACGTAGACCATTTTGGCGGGGTTCCCGAACTGGCCAAGAGAGTCAAGATCGGCAAGTTTTACGATCACGGTCCAATGGCCTCGCTGGACGAAGACAAAGGCTTTGCCGAAAAGTATGCGGCATATCTGGCGGCGGCGGGCGGTAAAACAAACGCACTTTCTCCGGGCAGCACCATCGAGCTGAAACAGGCTGCTGGAACTCCGAAAATCTCTTTGCAGGTGTTGGCTGCTTCGGGCGAAGTGCTGCCAATGAAAGTCAAAGCCTCGCCTTCAGCCGCCTGCAGCGCAGCGACAATGCAGGCTCCAGATCCGTCCGACAATGCCCGCAGCGTGGTGTTTGTGTTGCGCTATGGCAATTTCGACTTTCTGGACTCAGGCGATCTGACCTGGAACATCGAACACAAACTGATTTGCCCAACAAATCTGATTGGCGAAATTGATCTTTATCAGGTTGCACATCACGGAGCCGAAACCAGCAACAATCCCCTGCTGGTCAACGCCATCAAACCAACCGTGGCAATTATGAACAATGGCCCCCGCAAAGGCGGGCATCCCAACACGGTCAAAACAGCCAAAAGCACGCCGACCATCAAAGACTTGTGGCAGGTTCACCGCAACATCACCAGCACCGACGAACAGAATGCCCCAGCGGATTTTATCGCCAACCTGGAAATGCAAAACGACGCTGCGAACATGATTCGCGTTTCCGTGGATGCTTCGAAGAAAAGCTTCACGGTGACGAATGATCGCAACAAAGTCAGCAGAAGTTATTCCATAAAGTAGTGAAGGGGTGAGTGAGCATGAAAGTTCAACTTCTAAAAATTGCGCACGCTCGTTCCGGCGACAAAGGCGACACCTCCAACATCGGCTTGATCGCTCTGAAACCGGAGTTTTATCCAATCCTCGTTCGCGAAGTCACCGCCGAACGCGTCAAGCAACACTTCGCCGGAATCTGCAAAGGCAAAGTCGAACGCTTTGAATTGCCGAATCTGAATTCGCTGAATTTTCTGTTGTATGAATCTTTAGGAGGAGGCGGGACGGTTTCGCTGAAAACTGATCCTCAGGGCAAGACGCTGAGTTCGGCTTTGCTGAGAATGGAAATCGAACTCAGTTAACAAGCACAATGAAAAAGCAGAAAGTGGAAAGTTGAACGCGGCATTCGCCAATCAACTTTCCACTTTCTGCTTTTTACTATTCTCTAGCGCGCGCTGGAGCGGGGCCATATTCTGGGGTTGCAATGGAAACAGAATTGCCCACGCTCAAGGGGCCGTGATCGGGATAATCGCGATAGCCAGTGTCACTGGTTACCAGAGCGCCTCCCGATTCTTTCGTAAAAACCAGCTTGCCGATTTCCGGCGAAAAATCCACCGTCAGCAAATCTCCGGTTTCGACTTGACCAGTAGCGATCAGATTAGACAACGGATACACCAGGAAGCGTTCAATGGAACGTTTCAGATGCCGCGCGCCGTATTTGAAATCAATGCCTTCATCCAGCAAAAACTTCTTGGCGGCGTCCGTGCATTTGAAAATGAACTTGTCGCCGGTGCCGCGCATGATTCGCTCCTGAACGGCTTTCAACTCGATCTCCAAAATCTGGCGCAGATGTTCATCGCGCAGGCTGCGGAACACCACAACCTTGTCAATTCGATTCATGAACTCTGGCGAGAATTTGCGTTTTGCTGCTTCGGAAGCGGTGCGGTAAATCTTCTGGTCCACTTCCGCATCCACAACGCCTGATTTCGGGGCAAAGCCGATTCCGCCGGAAATCATCTCGCTCATTTCCCGCGCTCCCAGATTCGAAGTCATAATCACAATCGAGCGCGAAAAATCCACACGGCGATTGTCACCCAGCGTCAAAGTCGCCTTGTCCAAAATCCCCAGCAGCAATTGCCACAGCGCGTCACTCGCCTTTTCGATTTCGTCGAATAAAACCAGCGACAGCTTCAAATTGTCGGTATGAGAGCGGTCAACGTTTTCCTGCGTCAACAAGGGCGAGGTTTCGCGGTGGCCTAAGTAACCCGGAGGCGAACCAATCAGTTTGGCAATTTCATGCGAATGCTGAAATTCAGCGCAATCTATCTTGGTGACCAGCAGCGGGTCGCCAAACAAAACCTCAGCCGCTGCCTCGACGACTCTGGTTTTACCGGAGCCGGTTGGTCCCAGAAATAATAACGTTCCGATTGGACGCCCAGGATGGGACAAGCCAGCCAGAAAAATTTGGTATAAGCCTGTGACACGGCGCACAGCTCGATCCTGACCGACTATCAACTCAGTCAGTCTATCTTCAAAATCCTGCGCCAAAGGACTTTTCAGGTCAGGGTTCAGGTAATGAGAACTGTGTGCTTGTTTTTGTCCTGCGTTAGTCATTGCCTTGCTCTCCCTGGGTTTGTTGATGAAAGGCCCGCGTCCTGCGGTCGCGGTTGATCAATTTCTAAATTATCGTTGATTACTGTTTCGAGTTCGCTGATTGATCTGCTCGCCTGGAAACACCTCAAAAAACTCCATTTGTTCAAAAGCAAAATCATTTCAACTCTTAAAGGCTGGGTGGGGTTCCTCGAACCTGTTCGCATCATACTCAAAGCATCTATGCCTTGCAATCGCCCAAAAATCAAAAAGTTGCCCTCGGTTTGGCCATCAAACTGGTCGCGACAAATTGCTCCACCAAATGCCCTATACCCGTGATTGCCGTACCAACCACGACCGCAAAAGCCCCGCAATCAAATGCATTCCGCACCTGCTCAGGAGAACCGACACCGCCTTCGCAAATTACAGGCAACTTCAACTTCCCTGCCAATTTAGAAAGCAAATCCAGCGCGGGAAGTTGCGAACCGCGGCTTTCAGCCGTGTAGCCACACAAAGTCGTCGCTACAATTTCAGCGCCGCAATCTGCCGCTCGCAATCCTTCGTCAAACGTCGCGACATCCGCCATCACCGGAAGCCGCAATTCCTGCTGAATGTGGCGAATCAAGCTTTCAAACTGCTCGCCTTTCGGGCGAGGCCTGAATGTCGCGTCAATTGCCAGAATGCTTGCTCCGCTGGCAGCAACCCGGTTTGCAACCTCGAAAGTCGGCGTGATGTAAACATCGGATTCCGGCGTGACAACTTTTTCAATTCCAATAATGGGAACGCGAACTCGAAGTTTTGTTGCGGCAATGTGTTCCGCTGAGTTGATGCGAACCCCGACCGCACCATGTTGTTCGGCGGTCAAAGCCAGCGCTGCGATGATTTGTGCGTCACAGAGCGGCGAGCCTTTCGGTGCCTGGCAGGAAACAATCAACCCGCCAGACAGTTTTTCGACGTCTTCAATGATCATTATTTCTGTTGAGTTTCAGCAATGTTGGCAAGCAACGTTGGTGTGATTTTCTTGCCGGCCTGGCGATAAGCCAACAAAAGCGCGCCAACTTCCGGCCCAAATTGCGGCGCCACGATTCCAGCGTCGGGCAGTTCAGCCATCACGATTTCAGTAAAGATGTCCATAACCAGACGGCTTTTGAACACACCACCGCCAAATGAAATTTTCCCTTTGAATAGTTCAAGTTTGTTGACGCAGGAAACAGCCATCGCAGCCAGCGCCTCTCCTGCCACATCCAGAATTTCAATCGCCGCCAAGTCTTTGCGTTTTGCCAGCTTGTCTACCCGCACAGCAAACGAAGCCAGCCGGTCACGAGAAAGTTCTCCGGCGTAAAAATCTTCAGCAATGGCTTTCAGATTTGGCCGCTTGAAATAGGCAAGAAGTTCCTTGGCCAAAGCCTGTGGCCTGCCGCAATCTTCCATCATCAACGCGACGGATAAAGCATCCTTGGCAATCGAAAACGCACCGCCTTCGTCGCCAAACATATATCCGTGACCGCCAACCTGCGCAAACCTTCCAACGGCAGTTTCCCCGCAAGCCACCGTACCAGTTCCTGCCAGAACAATCACGCCTTCCCTACCAGCCAAAGCTCCGGCTAAAGCCGCTGGCGCGTCGTGCCCAACGTGCAATTTATCGGCCCGCAGTAATTCATTGACGATTTCGACCTTGTCTTCAGGCTCGCCGGTCATTGCTAAATGCGCGCTTGCGAATTGGAAGTCAGTAAGTGCGTTTGGAGCTTTGCTTTTGGATGGCTTCTTCAATAACTCGGCCTGTTGCAGAGCTTCGCTGACGGATTTGGTGACTGCCGCAATCAGCCGCTCACGTCCTCCGGGTTCGCGCGTGTGATTGGAAGCGCCTGCGCTGCCTTTCCCCAGAATTCGCCCGTTTCCATCGGCAACCAGTGCCGCTGTGTGGCTCTGCCCGCCATCAATTCCCAAAAAGTATTTCATCGCTTGAAAGTAACCTTCCCTGTCGCCAGCCGAACCAGCAATTCGTTGTACAGAATTGGCGAAAACGGCAACCCAGTCATTGCGCGCGCAAACGCATGCGCCGCCAATTCAATCGGCGTTGAAGCCGGTTCCTGCTTCAACAAATGAAACAATTCGTGCGCCACAACAACTTCGCTGATTTTCGCTTCGCTGAACCATTGGATTTCCGATTCGCCAGCCCATTGGGACATCAACTCAGCTAAAGACGCTGTGGCCCCAGTATTGACGCGAATCAGCGTTTGCTCCTGACCTGCGCTACCCGTCTTCTGACGTAACAAACATTCGCCCAGAAAGACAACTTTGCCTTCCGCCACCTGCCAGGCTTCACGAACAATCTTGCAACCATATCCTGCGGCAATTTCTTCTATGGATTTTGCTCCGTGCCTCAGTCGCAAACGATTCGCCAGCCAGCGTCCTTCGTGACAGGCCTCTGCAATCTCCGCTTCGCCAAGCTTAAACTGACTATTAAAAACAATCTCGTCAGCATCGCCGAACAAGCGAAGCATGTCAGCCAGAGAAGTGAAATCCTGAGTCGCAGTAAATCTCATTGAAATTCGGCCTCAGTATTTGACTTCGGGCTTGCCTTCAAATCGTTTTGGATTGAGCGGCTGATTGACTTTGTAATCGTTGATCGCTAGTTCTTCGATCGTACGGCCGTCGAGAGTGATTTTCACGCGATGCGGCAAGGTAACGCCGCCGATGGTGCTGTGATCCAGAAAACGCCACATGACTTCATGACGTTGCGCAGGTTTTGTCCTTGCCATTCGCTCTTGCCTGGCACGGGTATACGTATCGCGAATGAAGCGACGATCCAGGGCGGCGACTTCCACAATCACGCTTTCCCGAATTGAATCAAAAAATACCATTCCCAACCCCACCAGCAATCGCGTCTTGCTATCCAGCAACATTACGTTTCGGAACCCTTCCTGGCCTTCCACAATGATGGCGTCACACTTCTGGCCATCCAGGTCAATCACTCCGCCATAGCTCATTTCCACAGGAACCGAAGTCGGCGCTTGCAGAAACCAACCCAGGGTGTAAATCGCAATTTGCTGTTTGGCCGTGCGGGTTTGCATCAACAATGTCCGTTCCACATCGCCAACGTCTATCACGCGGCGATCCGGCCCGAAGGATCGAACTCTCATCGGAGGATCACGCCAAGCCAGGTCTCCATTCAGAATTTCAGTATAGGAAACGTCATATCCGGTAAGCGTGTCGCTTTTCGTTTTCAAACGGAATTTATCCGGGAACCAGAATTCGGCTTCGATTTTGCCATCGAGCGTTTTGTCATTTTCGACAACTTTGGTGGGAGATTGAACGCTGAAGTATTTGATGAAGCGTTCAGTCTTGGCTTTGAAAGAAATCGTCTGGACGCCACCGCCGGGCGCTTCAACGCCTGCCGCTTCGCGTGACTGGCGAACCAGTTCTTTTGCGCGTGCGACATTGTTGGCCTTATTCGGCGCAGGCGCTGTCAAAGCGGCGGCAGTGCCGCAAGCAACGACGAACCCAACAGCCCAAAACTGTAACCACTTCCTGTTAAGCTTTACTGCCAACATACGCTTTCAACTAAACCTGTTTGGGACAAGCAATCACCACAAGCTTTGTCGCAGGATCAAGCGACTTCAATTCTACTTCGGCAAGCGCAATGACCTGGTCCAATTCCGCAAGCCCGGAAAAGTTAGCAATTCGCGCTCCGTACAAAATAAAAATGTCCGGAATCGTGCGTCCAGCATCGCCATAATCGGTCAAAGCGTCAACCGCTCTCTCCAATTCAGCTTTGATTTCGGCAAGCGGCACCGTGCTGACTCGCCCTTCGCCTCTCTGTAACCGAACCACGCCGGTTCGATCCAGCACACGCAATAATTGCTGCCGTGTATGGAACAAACCGAAAAAGGACGTTGTTCGCTGCTCGCCTGTGAAAACCAGATGACCGGAAGTTTCCGCAACCAGCGTCACTTCGTCAACCGGCAAGCGCATCGAACGCGCGGCAGCTTGCTGGCACTGTTCAATACTTGAAGCTGCTGCTTCGCCATCTCGCCTGCGAAGTTCCGTCGTTCCCATCGCCGTCGCCCGAACCAGATTGCGGCGTTTGTCTACTTCAACCTGGACTTCAATGCTGTCGGCAACAGCTCCGGCAGAAATGGCGGCTTCGGCAGCTTCGCGGCGAATTTTCAAAATGTCTTCGGGCGAAGGGTCAACGATGTTGCGTTCCACCGTGTCGCGCACCATCGCCATTGCCACACCGATTGGCGAAATGACTTCGGCATTCCGAGCAATCCGATGTTCTAAGCCCATCAGTTTCGCCGTAAACGGAACCAGTGAAGCCGCGCCCCCTCCGCCGCCAACCAACACAACTTGATCGCGTGAAAGCTGATACTCTGCAATCAGTTCTTCAATCGCCGTAGCAATCTTGCGGCTGGCAAAATTCAGTACGGCTTGGGCACCCTGTTGTGCAGCGTATTCGCCACAATCAGCCGTTAACTTCTCAAACCCAATTCTGGCTGACTCAAGATTGCCGTAAGCGAAATGTCCAGGTTCAACATAGCCAAGCAGGTTCGCGGCACAAGTCGTCGTTAGCGCATACCGCTTGCCGCTTGCAGTACGAATCACGACGTGGTCTGCCGCATCGCCCGGTGTTGGCTGGATAAATTCAATTGTCCCACTCGCTAATTCTTCCGGCTCGGCAAAGCAAACATAACCAAGCCCGGCAATGTGCGCGCTGCGTGGGCCGACATCCGGTATGCCAAAGTCCGGATCAATGCCCGTCGCACGAATCATGCTGCCGCCGCCCACACCGAGCGTCCGCACGTCCAGCGTGTTCAGATACATTCGATGCCCGTTCAGCCTTGCTGGCCGAGTCGCCGGAGAACCATCTCGAATCACAGAAATATCCGCGCTGGTTCCACCGACTTCGATGAAAATGCCGTCGGAAACTCGTTCGTGCATTAACGCTCCGGCAATGCCAGCGGCTGGCCCTGAAAGCATGGTCAAAATTGGGCGGCGATGAACTTCGGCGACGCTCATCACGCCGCCGTCGGAACGCATAATCATCAGCGGGGCTTCGATGCCGGTATCTTTCACACAGCCTTCCGTCATTTGGGCGGTTTCGATCATCTTCGGCAAAATCGCCGCGTTGATGACTGCGGTGCGCGTGCGAACGCGCAATCCGTACAGCGAACTGACTTCGTGGCCGGTCGTGGCGAATAAACCCTGCGCTCTGGCCTGTTCGGCAACCAGAGTTTCGTGCTGGGTTTCATCAACGCCAAAAGCTTCGCTGGCGACAACGACCTGCACACCGTTGTTTGAAAGATCGCGGATCGCCTGATCAGCAGCCGCCACAAAACCGTCGCTCTTTGAATGGACAAAGTTTTGCCGAACTTTCAAATCCTTGCTGGCCGTCAAAAAAATGGGCGGAACCATTGTTGCTCGTTTGGCAAACCAACCTTCAGGATTCAAGGCTGAACTATTTCCGATGCCAATTACGCCAACTTCGGCGACATCGCCTTCCAGCAGCGCGTTGGTCGCTTGCGTTGTGCTGTGCGCAATGAATGCCACGTCTTCTGCCCTCAAGCCGAACTTCGCCATCGCACGTTCAAGCGCCGTGACGATTCCAAGCGCGACACCTTCTTTCGCCGAATGGCTGGTGGGAAACTTTAATTGCCCGACCAGTTCGTGACTTTGGGAATCAATCACGACCACATCGGTGAACGTTCCGCCCACGTCTATGCCGATTCGAACCGTCATTACTTCTTCAGCGCGCCCTGGATAAAAACCGTCACGTCTTTTTTCAACTGCGCCAGCGACTTCAGATCTATATACATCATGTGCCCTGCTTCGTAATAAGCGGTTTTGATGTTCGGCTTCAGTTCCGCATCCAGATTCAGATGATCCATCGTGTATTCAGCCGCGAAATATGGCGTCGCCATGTCGTAATAGCCGTAAGCCACGAACAGCTTCATAAACGGATTTATTGAGAACGCGCATTTCAATGCTGCGATTGTGTCCACGTAAGCGTTATCCGATCCCCAGTTCCACGGCGAAGTGAAGCCTCCACCAAGAATGTGGTACACGGCGTCGGTTTTGTAACCAAGCTGGCGTCGAACGTAATCGTTGAAGGCCGCTGTATAAGGCGGGCGGATCGCAGACATGCTGGGATCGAAATCCGGTCGTTCGCCCGCCGCATTGGAATCAATTCCTTTGAAGCGGCTGTCCAGCCGTCCGGTTGTGCGGCGTTCGGCGCGCAGCAACTCCTTATTGAACTTGCCCAGGTCAACGCGCAAATCACAATACTCAATGAATTGTTTGCTCAAGCCCGTGTAATGCGCCAACTGGTCTACTGTTTTTTGCCGCTCCGTCGCCGTCATCCGAGCGGATTTGGCCAAGGCAACGGCGTAATCATTGAGCGCCCAGCGTTCGGCTTCATCCAGCACTTTGCGCAGCGGAAGTTTCTGCAAATCAGGTGGGAGCTTTTTGTGATACCACGCCGTCGCCGTGTACGAAGGCAGCATCAGCACAAACGGTGTGTCGTTGCCATTGGCAAACAGCAGCGTTTGAAAGTTCATGACCGTCGAAACCAACAGCACTCCGTTAAAGGCGATGCCGCGATCCACCAGCAAACCTGACAGACCGGAAGCCCGCGTGGTGCCGTAACTTTCGCCGACCAAAAACAATGGCGACGCCCAGCGTTCGTTTCGCGTCAGATACAGGCGAATGAATTCGCCGACCGAATCCAGGTCACCGTTCAAGCCGGTAAATTTTGTTGCAAGCTCCGGGCGCGCCGCTCTGCTGAAACCGGTTCCAACCGGATCAATGAATACCAGATCGGTTTGATCCAGCCAGGTTTGATCGTTCGCCACCACTTCATACGGCACAGCAGGCAACCAACCTTCGTCCTGCATCTTTACGCGCTTTGGCCCCAGCGCGCCCAGATGAAGCCACACCGAAGACGATCCCGGCCCGCCATTGAAGGAAAACATCAGCGGACGTTTTGCAGGATCGGTCGTTCCGTCCAGGGTGTAGGCCATAAAAAACATCTGCGCTTCGATTTCGCCGGACTGTGCATTTTTGATCGGCATCATCCCGGTCGTCGCGGTGTACTTCAGGGTTTTGCCGCCAGCCAAAATTTCGTGCTTTGTAATAACCGGCGGCTCTTCGCGCAAAGGCGCAGGCGTCGCAGCGGGTTGCGGTTGCAGCGTCTGTGGCGTTTGCGTGGGCGGAGTTTGAGGCCGCTGTTGCGCCAGCAGCGTCAATTGAAGAGCGAAAAGCAAAGAAAGCAAAAGCAGAGACCGTTTGATCACGGGGAAAATTCTCCTTTTCAGGTTTGGTGAAACAACCACGATAAACTTACCGCAGAATGCCGCAGAGCTTTCACAGAGGTGTTTACAGTCTCTGCGCCACCTCTGCGTTCTCCGCGCCTCCGCGGTGAAAAACTTTTCTCACTAGATGTTCTTCAAGACATCGCAGCCTTTATTTCAAAAACAACCAGCTTCCGACAAGCAATCCAACCAAACAGACCGCGACCTTAAAGATGATGGTCTGACGCGTAATTTCTTCAACGCGCATGCCAACGTAATTGGCGACCCAGACGTTGTGCGTGTTGGTCGGATCGCAGGCGCTCTGGACTTGAACGACGCTCATCACGGCCGCCAGCAATGCCAGCGGCGGCAACAGGTTCAAATCTTTAATCAGCAGATACACGCCAATGCCGATGCCATAAGGATTCAGCGGGCCACGGTAAAGCGCCAGCGGCGACAACAAACCGAAAAACGCGACGTACACCAGCGGAGATTTCAAATTGATCGCGCCAACCAGCGGCGTCAGCGAAGCCTTCACTTCCGGCAATGTCGTTGCATTGAGCAGCATCCCAATGCCGATCATCAAAATTACCGCCGGAGCCACGTCTTCAAAACCTTTGACGGAAGCGCTGGCCAACTGGCGAACCAATTCTTTTGGCCGCGTCATCAGCACGCCCAGAACTGCGCCAATCAAAAATGCGGCGACAACCGGAATCTTCAACCAGCCGTGCAGCAACAGCGGCACAATCGGAACCAACAAAGCAAACAGCGAGACCTCACTCTTTTCAGGCTTTTGGCCATCTTCAACCGCAACCGCCCAAGCTCCGTAACTGTTCATCCGCCGTGAAGCAATAACCAAAAACACGACAATCGCCGCTGCATCAATCCCCGCCAGCATTACGGCGAAGCGTTTGACGGATTGCGGATCAATTCCCAGCGTTCCTTGGTAAAAGCCCCACAGCGCAATGTTGAAAATCAGCCCCAGCGCGAACGCCAGAATGAACAAAATGCCGGTCAGCTTTCGCGGAACCCCGATGCTCATCATGATCGGCAATGCCAGTCCGCCCACCATAATCACAGCGCCCAACCCCGTTAGCGTCGTAAACAACCAGGCAATGGCAACCATCAACGTGACAGCGACAACCAGCGGACGGTCGCCACCGAATTCCGCCGCGCGTTTGATCATGCTTTCGGCAATGCCGGTTTGCATCACTACACGGCCAAGCATGGCTCCGGCAAAAACCATCAGGTATTGGCTGGCCAACCTGGCTGAGCCATTGGTTATGACATTTTCCAGGATTTCTTTGATCGGCGTTCTTGCTACGGCAGCAATGCAAATTGCCATTGCCGGAACCGCCAAAATGGCAGGCATTCGCCTTGAAATCATCAAGGCGGCAAAGATGACGAAAACCAGAATGATGAGGAAGGCAGTCATCAGTTTGCGGAGTAATCCAGTTTGAATTCAATCACGCATTCAAACGCGCGCGCCCACGGCAGGTAAACTTTCAGATCCTTCAGGCCATTGACCGTAATCGTTTTTTCGACGCCTTTATAAATCGCCAGCCGGTGTGTGCGGCCTTTGAAATAATCAGCAAAGAATTTTTGGATTTCGGCGCTGAGCTTCTGCTCGACTTCGCGATTCACTTCTTCGTATTTTTGCGGCGTGAATTCGTAGGTAACTTCCTGATTGTTTGCCTGCCCACGCAGTCGCGCGTTCACCTCAAGGCGAACGATGTCGTGATAAAGGTAATCGCCCGCGAAGCGATTCAGCAGGAATTCCAGATGCGCGGCTTCGGTGCGCGCGGCACGGTCGGCGCGGTCATTCAGCTTTGAGCGGAAAAAGACGCGCAGATTGGCATGCGGAATCGTCGTTCCCAGCGTGTTCCCTGCCGTGTTCCAAGCTGCATAACCGGCAAACCGGTCAAACAGATTTTCGCGCTTCAAGGCGGCAATAATCCGCTCGTCGGCTCCGCTGAAATGAGGCTTGGGAAACAACACGTCCGCCAATGCAATGTGGCGATTCTCTTTCAATTCTTTCAGCAGCTTTTTCAAAAACAGATCGAACTCTTCGTCGCTGGTTCCGGGAGCGTTGACGAACAGCCGGTAATCGCTTTGATCGAATTCGCTGACCGGAATGCCGCCCGCAGCGCGAATCTGGCTTTCGACAGTGAATTGCAGCGGATGGTCTTCAAAAGGAGAAATGAGTTCGCGGCTTTTTTCCGAAGAGTAAATGATTGCGACTTTGAGCTTGTACTGAAATTTGTCCAAAACGGCACGACTGACCAGCGAAAGCGAACCTTCATCCGCGCCATTGTAAATTGGCACTTTTGATTCCAGGCCAAGCTCTTTCAGCTTCGTTCGAAGCACAGCTTGATCTTGCCGATGAAGCCCAAATTGGCGCGCGTCGTCTTGCAGCAAAATCAGTTCGTTGACCGTCCCGGCTTTAACCAGGTCGAGCATTGCCAGATTGATCTGCAAATCGCGTTTGCGCGCCGCCAGGTAATCGTCAATCACGGGCAGTGAAAGCTCCTTGGTCAACTGTTCCAGCTCTGCATCCAGCTTTTTGTCGCCGGTTTTCGGCGCGCGATCTTTCAGCTCCGCCCAGCGTGCCAACTTGTCGTGAATGCCGCGCGTCGCAGCTGTTGCCGTTGGAGCGACACGCATAATCACGTTGAAAGCGTAAACCGGCACACGCGGGTATTTCGACTTGAACCAGCGAAAAAACTCCAACCGCTTTTTGGCTTCATCGAAGGGAACTTTGTGGGTCCGCGAAGCGACCAGGCCACCGTACGCCAGCATATCCACCGAAACAATCAACGCATCCGTTTTGGAATAATCCTGCGACCGCAGCCATTGCTCCAACCGAGCGGTGTTTCCCGCTGTCGTGAACTGGCCCAGCATATCGCGCGGAGGCATTGTCACTTTGTGATCCGCAACAGCTCCGATCATTTGCGCGAACTGGCCCACCGCTGGCCTGTCATCAATCGGCAGCAGCGTAATGTAGCCAGCCGAACCGAGCGGCCCCGGATTCATCGGCACAGGATGGAATCGCGGGTCTTGCTTCTTTGAATCCTGCGCAAAAGCCGAAAAGGCAAACATTACGGCAAGCAAAAACACTTTGCAGAATTCAGTAAATCGGGTTCCTTTGATCTTTTTCTTCATTTGAATTGGCGGCAAAACTTTACTTGAGCGGGTTATGAATCTTTGGCGGAAGCGGATTGTCTGGCGTTCTGTTCTCTGTTTCTTGCAGCAATTGCGCGTCCTGATCCGGATTTGTAGCCTGCGATGATTCCAGGTTCACCGTTCGAATAGTCAATTCGACTTCCGTGCCTTCAGGCAGGACGCAGACGCCCTTGGGAATAAACACCCCTGTCTGGTAAACCGCTCTTATTACTTCCATTGCCTTCAGTGTCCTAAACGAGTTGCTGCAATTCCTAACCGTGCTATGCATGGTGCCGTGAGCTTATGGATTTTGCAAAAGCTCAAACTGCGCAGAACAGGCAGATCAGACAAGGCTATCGCACATCCAGAAAGAAGCGTTTGAGCGTCGCCGGGTGAATGCCAAGCCAATACCCGAACCTTAGCAAATACATCAGCAACACTGTTCTCCAGACTCCGTACCGCAACCAGCGTCGGGGCGAGATTTCTACTTGTTGATCCAGCACAACAACTTTTCCTCGGCGCTTCAATTCCGTAAACAAAGCGATGTCTTCCATCAGCGGAAAGGTTTCGTACCCGCCAATTTCGTCAAAGATTTTCCGCCGCACAAATATCGCCTGGTCGCCTGTTGCAGTTTTGAACCATCGCGTCCGCAGATTGATTCCCCAAGCCACCAATCGCAGCGACAGATTCGCGCCAGCGGGAAAACTAATCTGGAAACAGCCGCCCAACACTAATTCGTTTTCTAAAACTTGCCGTATGCTGCGCAACGCTTCCGCAGGCAATGTCACATCGGCGTGCAAAAACAGTAACACTTCACTGAGGGCGACTTGCGCTCCTTGATTCATCTGCCAACCACGATTCGCTTGCTGGCATACAACAACACGAACTCCCGCAACGTTGCGCGCCAAATCAACCGTGCGGTCTGAACTGCCGCCATCAACGACGATCAGTTCCAGGTCATCCGCAGCGTGATGAGTTTTCAGTCTATCGAGCGTAGCAGCAATCTGCGATTCTTCCTGAAAAACCGGAATAATGATGCTGATGGAGTTCAAATTGGGGATTTCGGATTTCAAATGGATCAAACTAGCTTCTCGTTTTTTGGATGGGTTGATTGCGACCAGCTATCGTCGGCGAATATAATCCGTTTCGTTGCATAGCGAAACAATCAAAAGTCATCGAAACTTGCTTTCAAGTCCTCAACAATTAACAACCTGCTTTTATTTTAGGAGCTGAGCTGGATGAAAAATTATGTCATCACGCGCTTCAGACAACGCCGTGCGCTAAATCAGCAAACCGGCCCCAGGACTCGTTGGCTGCAAACATTTTCTAGCCTCCTGCAAAGAGCGCTGCTTGAACCACGTCAGTTTGAGGTCACGCATCAACGCATTTTCCTGTCGAAATTGCCGCGCGAATTTCAGGGTTTCCGCATCGTGCAATTGTCCGACATTCACCACAGCCCATTTCTGAACGAAGAAGAGATCGCCAGAGCGGT
>CAYLJQ010000059.1:0-17366 GCA_964383955.1 uncultured Heliomicrobium sp.
TCACTTTCAACCGCCACTTCACGGTCGGGCTTGGCAACGACGGAGCCTTCAAACGCTACGCCGCCAGCACGACCGATTTGGTTGTAGATTTGGTTGGGTACTTCGCGCCATAAAGATTGAGTAGGAGGGAAAAGCATCAGCCCCACCGAAGTTCAAACTTCGGTGGGGCTGATGCTTTTTCGTGGGCGAAAAGTTTTTGACGCTTTTAGGGAAGGACCGAAAAGGCGAAAGTTTTCGTCACGGATGCTCCACCGGGATTGGCGACAATCACGTTGCGTGTTGTCGTGAAGGCGTTTGAGGCAATAGACGCTTGCACCTTCAACTGTGTGGAGCTGATAAAGGTGGTCGTGGTGTTCACACTGCCGCCGGTAATTGAAACGGCCGAACCCGGGACAAAGCCGGTGCCGTTGACGGTGATGGTCAACGACGTTCCTTTTTTGCCGGACGGTGGCGAAACCGAAGTGATCGCCAGTTCTTCCGCTGGCGGCGGAGGCGCATTGATTACCACCGTTTGAGCAACCGTTGAATTCACGCCGCCTTTGCCGTCGCTGACTGTCAGCGCGATCAGGTGCGTTCCAATCGGCAGCTTCACGTTGGCAACGGCAGTCGCCGCGATCTGAATTCCCTGGTCCGTCCAGGAATAACTAAGCGTGTCGCCGTCAGGATCGGAAGAAGCCGATCCATCCAATGCAACATTGCCCCCTGTGCTGTCCGGCGCGGTGATCGAAGCCGGCAGCGTGTTGGCAACGGCCACAGGCGCGCGGTTCACCGGCGGCGGAGGCGTTGTGGTGATATTGACAGTGACCGAGTTGCTGATGGAGAAACCGCCTTTGCCATCGTCGGCTTTGAGCAGCAGGTTTATCACTTGATCGCTGTCGCCAGCGGGCGGAGCAATTCTGAGAGTTGCGCTACGTTGCGCCGGATTAACATTGATCAGCGTGATGAACGAAGGCACAGTGTTTTGCAGCGACAATGTGACCGGGTCGTTTTCAGCGTCGGTCGCGGTAACAGTCACGTTTGCGACTTCGCCGCGTCTGACCGACTGGGTCGGAATGGTGTTGATCACCGGATTGGAGTTCAACGCATTCCAGAACAGCCGCGCCGCTGCCGCACCGGTCGCTTCGTAATGCTCGACCCTCAGAACGTGATTGCCAGTGCTCAGGGTGACGTCCACTTCATATTTCGTTTCGCCCTGATTGAACCACTTGTCAATTCTCAGCACGCCATCCACATACAGCCTGATGCCGTCGTCACCGAACAACTGGAAGCGATAGACACCGCCCTGGAAAGAGACTTCGCGTGTGTAGCGGGCAGAGAAGTTGTCTTCCGGCAGTCCGCAAAGCGAACTTGGGCTGGATTCGCTAAAGTTCATGTTCAATGAACCGTCGCCATCATCACGAACCAGCAGCGCCGAACCAGCAAGGTTTGTATTGGCGAAGTATTCGCCTTTCCAGTGATTGGCCGGAACGGTGGCGAAGCATGGGTTGACCACCACATCGTTGACCGTGACAGAGAACGCAGGGGAAGTCGCCATGCCGCCTTTGCCATCGTCGGCTTTGACCTGGATGTTGATGAATGTTCCCGCAACCGTCGGTGCCAATCGCAAGGTCGCAGTGCGGGATGTGCCACTGGCGTTGATGATTGTGGCGAATGCCGGTGCGTTAATCAGCGAGAACGTCACGCTATCGCCATCCGAATCCGTCGCACTGAGCGGCAGGTCAACGGTTTGGCCTTTGGTCAGTGTCTGGTTGCTGATGGTCGAAGTGATGACCGGATTGTTGTTTGTCGGCGTTGGGGTTGGCGTCGGAGTTGGTGTCGGCGTCGGCGTGCTGACAGGCGACAGTTTACGAATGCGCAAGTTGCCGTTATCGCCCACCTGAATGCTGCCGTCTGATTCAACCTCGATGGCGGTCGGCTGGGTCAGTTGCGCTTGCAATGCTGCGCCGCCGTCTCCGCTGTAACCGATGGTTCCGTTGCCCGCAATCGTTTCGATGATTCCAGCCGCATTGACGCGGCGAACGCGATTGTTGGCCTGGTCAATGAAAAACACATTGCCGCTGGCATCAACCGCCACGTCTGTTGGCGTGTTGATTTGCGCAGCCGCTCCCTGGCCGTTGTCGCCGCCGAAGCCTGGCTCGCCGTTTCCGGCAATGGTGGAAACCAATTTGGTGACCGCATCCACTTTGCGGATACGGTGATTGTTGCGGTCAGCGATAAACATATTGCCTGCGGCGTCTAGCGCGATGCCGACCGGGTTGTTCAAGCTGGTGTCGGTGGCCATCGCTCCGTCGCCGCTGAATCCAGCGCCACCGGTTCCAGCCACCGTGGTAACAATGTTAGTTCCCAGGTTGATGGCGCGAATGCGGTTGTTGCCGCTGTCAACGATGTACAGGTTTTGTGAATCAACTGCCAGCGCCGTTGGGCGGTTGAACCGCGCCGAAGCTGCTGCGCCGTTGTCGCCGCCTGATCCGCTGACGCCTGTGGCCGAACCGGCAAAGTGATAAATCTTGCCATCGGTCGCTACACGGCGAATGCGGTGATACGCGGTGTCGGAAATGTAGGTGTTGCCGTTCGCATCGGTGACCGCTCCGCCCGGAGCGGAAATTTGCGCGTAATTGGCCTGGCCGTTGTCGCCGCCGTTGCCGTTGGCTCCGTTGCCTGCAATGGTGCGGATGACGCCTTGTGCGTCAATGCGCCGGACGACGCGTCCAACGTTGTCCACCAACAGCAGGCCGTTGCTGTCGCGCGTGATGCCGACGATGCCCTTCATCGAAGCGTCCATCGCCTGGCCGCCGTCTCCGCTGAATCCGTAATTGCCGTTCCCGGCAAATGTGGAAATGTTGTAACTGGTCGGCGTGCCTCCGCTGACAAACGGCGTAATTGTCACGCTGAACTGCGCGGTTGCCGCATTGCCGCGAGAATCCATCGCCGTGAATTTGACGGTTGTTGTGCCGACGGCGAATAGCGAACCGGAAGCTTTATCGGCAGCTACTTGCACCACACCATCCACCAGGTCGGTTGCGGTCGGCATGGTATAGGTGACATTCGCGCCGGATGCGGAAGTGGCTGCTTTGGTGATTGCTGCCGGAACTCCGGTGATTATTGGAGCTGTCGTGTCTCTGACAACAACGGTTTGAGCTGTTGTCGAAGTCTTTGCGCCTTTGTTGTCGCTGACGCTTAGCACAATGCTGTGCGAGCCGATGCCGAGCGTGACGGTGGCCGCTGCACTGGTCGCAATCACGTTGCCGTTGTCCGTCCACGAGAAGGTGATCGGATCGCCGTTCGGATCACTGCCGCTGCCGTTCAGGCTGACAGGCGCTCCGAGTGCTGAGACAGCTTCCAGCATTGCTGGCAACTGGCCTGCGTTGGCGGTTGGCGGTTGATTGTTCGGCGCAGGTTCGTTGACCGTAATTGAAAATGCCGCCGAAGTCGCCGAACCGCCTTTGCTGTCGGTGGCTTTGATCTGAATGTTGTTGAACGTTCCTGCTTCAGTCGGCTGCAATCGCAATGTCGCCGTGCGGCCAGTCGGATTGTTGTTGATGATGTCCGCAAAGGCGGGCGCGTTGATCAACGAAAATGTGACCATGTCGTTGTCTTCATCGGTCGCTGTCAGCGGCAATGCCAGCGATTGGCCCTTGGTCATCGTCTGGTTGCCGACGGTTGAAGTAATCACAGGATTGCGATTGGTCGGGCCGCTGCCGCCGCTGGGCGTCAGTTTGCGAACGCGCAGGTTGTTGCTGTCGCCGACGTAAATGCTGCAATCGGCTTCGACTGCAACGCTGGAAGGCGAACTGAGCTGGGCGTCGGTTGCCGTGCCGCCGTCTCCGCTGAATCCACTGGTGCCGTTTCCGGCGATGGTGTCAATTGTGCCGCCCGTTTTGACGCGGCGAACGCGGTGGTTTGTCAGATCGGCGATGTACAGATTGCCGCTGGGGTCCACAGCCACATCAGCCGGATTATTCAGTTGAGCCGCCGTCGCTGTTCCGCCATCACCGCCAAAACCTGGATTGCCATTGCCGGCAATGGTTGTGATCAGACGGCTGGCAGCCTCTACTTTGCGAACGCGATGGTTGTACCGGTCGGCAATGTACAAATTGCCGTTGGCATCCACGGTCAATCCCGCCGGATTGTTCAGCGCGGCATCTGTTGCAATGACGCCATCGCCATTGAATCCAGCGCCGCCGGTTCCGGCATAACTGGTAATGATGTTTGTCGTCAGGTCAATAACGCGAACGCGGTTGTTAGTGGTGTCGGCCACGTACAGTTTCGTGCCGGTGGGATCAATCGCCAATGCTCCCGGACGATTGAACCGCGCTGAAGCCGCTGTGCCGTTGTCGCCGCCGGAACCGCTGGCTCCGTTGGTCGCTCCGGCGAAGTGGTAAATCTTGCCGTCCGTCGCGATGCGGCGAATGCGATGGAAATTGGTGTCTGAAACGTATGTGTTGCCGTTTGCATCCTTGGCGGCTCCACCCGTCGCGCCGAATGTGGCGTACGTTGCCAGGTTTCCGTCGCCCGTGTTGCCGTTGGTGGAATTGCCCGCGATGGTGCGAATAACGGTCGAACCGTCCACGTGGCGCACCACGCGACCCTGGCCATCCACGATCATCAAACCTGCGCTGTCGCGCGTGAGCTGGCTGACCGAACGCAACGAAGCGTCCACTGCCATGCCGCCATCACCGCTGAATCCGTAATTTCCGCTGCCAGCGAAGGTCGAAATTGTGTAGCTGGCCGCGTTACAACCGCCGCCGCCTGGTGTCGGCGTTGGTGTTGGTGTCGGCGTGGGCGTCGGGCCGCCCGGTTTGGGAGTGACAGTGACTTTGAATGAAGCCGTCGCCTGATTATCGCGCGTGTCTTTGGCTGTGAAGGTGACGGTTGTTGTGCCTACCGGAAAAACTGAACCGGGAGATTTGTCCGCTGTGACGCCAACGACGCCGTCCACCTGATCAAGCGCCGTCGGCAGAGTGTAATTCACCGCAATGCCTTCGTTGGCAGTCGCTTGAACGGTGATGTCCGCCGGAACGCCGCTGATGACCGGCGGCGAACTGTCTTTGACGATGACGGAAAATGCGTTGCTGCTGGCGCTCAAGCCTTTGCTGTCGGTTGCGGTTAAAAACAGCGAGTGTGTGGCAATCGCCAGCGTGACCTGTGGCGATGCCGTCGTCGCAATCTGCGTTTGGAAATCAAACCATTTGTACGTCAGCGTATCGCCATCCGGGTCGGTCGCCGATGCCAGCAAATTGACCTGGCGACCATTCGGGCCAGTCGCTTCGTACGTCGGGCTGATCGGCGTGATGGTGATGACTGGCGGGCGATTCACATCCGTGACGGTGATCGTGAAGTTTTTGCTGTCTGTGGCGTCGCCGTCATTAACTGTGACAGTGACGTTGTAAATGCCTGCGTCGTTGAATCCCGGCGCAAGCTGCAACGTGGCTGTGCCGTTGGCGGCATCGGTAAACGTCGCAAAGCTGGGCGGGTTTTGAATCATGAATGTCAGCGGGTCCTGGTTGCCATCCGTCGCTGAAAAATTGACCGTCGTCGTCTGACCTTCGTTGACCGATTGGTTGGCGACAGCACCCAACACAGGATTTTGATTTGGCAATTGCACCAACAACCGAAGCCGGTTGTTTTCGGAATCGGCAATGACCATATCGCCATTGGCCAGCGTGATGATATTGGTCGTCACCTGTATATCGGTCGCTGCAGTTCCCGGATTCAAAAAATTAAGTCTGGCTTGATTGGCTGGACCGCCGTCACCGCTGAATCCTGCGACTCCGGTGCCCGCCACAACTGTCGAATTTCCAAGCGCATTGGTTGGCGCGATTACACGCAACACCTGGTCGGTTCCGGCGTTGGCGACGAATACATTGCCTGCCGAATCAATCGTCAAATCGCGCGGGCGGCTGATGCCTTTGGTCGAATTGGCAATGACGGTGAACGAAGTTGAATTCGGCGCATTCTGCCGCACGATGGTGTCGGTTTTGGTATTGGCCATGTACACCTGGCCCGCCGAAGTAATTGCAATTCCGCACGCACCGCCGGTTACATACGGCGTGGGACCATCGCTGCCCACCGTCATCAAGCTGGTCACAAATCCGGTGGACGGATTGACCTTGCGAATGCGGTTGTTGCCCTGATCTGCAATGTAAATGGTACCCGTCGAATCCACTGCAACGTCTGTGGGGAAAATGATGGCTTGGTATGCCGGAGAATCATCAGCCGTGGGGCTGCCGGGCAACGGAGCGTCGTTGCGGCCGACAATGTCCTTGATGTATCCGGGCGGAACGATGACTTTGGAATTGCCGCCATTCGGGAAAATCGTGACATCAGTTGCAGATGTATTCAGAAATCGAATGTGACCGCTGCGGCGTCCAGTTAGCGAGTTCGCCGGACGAATCAATGCGCCGTATTGCGAATCCACAATGTAAAGACCGTTCGCCGTGGCAAAAATGCCTTGTGGGGAAGCGAAAACTGCTGTCGTGATGCGGTCATCAATGACGGGCGAACCGGCTTCGTTGTTGAGCGTCGCAATGTGGCCCGGCTGAATGGTGATTGCCCAGGAAGTGTTGGCAAACAGCGTGACCGGTGTCTGGCCGCGATTGATATATCGAATGCTGCCAACCGGATCAGCATTCGTGTCGGCGACAAACAAATTGCCTTTTGAATCTTCGGCGACTCCCGCGGCCATTTGCAGGTCGCTGATTGTTGCCGGAATGTTGTCGTAAGGCGTTTGCTGTCCGCTGCCCGCCACCGAATTGATTTGGCCCGCGCCAATGGTGGTGCCTGCGATGCTGACCGAGGCTCCGCTCAGATTGACGTAACGCACCCGGCGATAAATGTAATCCGGCAGATAAAAGCCATTGGCGTCAACGGCCATGATCAGGTTTTTAATTTGCGTGCTTCCAGGCAGGTTCAAATTCGCAGATTTCGCTGATCCGCCGTCGCCGCAAGTTGGGTTCTCATTTTCGTTGCAAGCTGTGGGCGGTGTGGCTCCGGCGATAATCGTTTTGTCGCCCAGAGGAGTAATTTTGACGATTTGCTGTGCGTTGCCCAATGCGACATACACGCTGTTGGCAGGGCCAAGAACGATCCCGGTGGGAAATTCCAGATTGCTAGCCAGTGAAATAATGAATCCGCTTGGATCAACTCTGCGAACTGCGCCCGGATTGTTTCGGGTGTCGCCACCTTCGGCAATCAGCAAATTGCCGACCGAATCAATTGCCAGCCCCATTGGCGAAGTCAGTTTTGCCTGTGTCGCCGTCTGGCCGTCCCCGTTGCCGAATGCTGGCGTGCCGCCTCCGGCATAAATTGTTTCCAGACCGGCGTTGTTGTTGCCTGCAGGCTCAAGCTTGTAAACGACACGCGAACTGCTGGTTGGAGCTGTGCCGATGTAAAAGAACTCGCGGGCGGAGTTTACGACCAGAGAGCGAACATCCGGGCGGCTAAGGTTATAAATTGTCTTGATGGTGCCAGGCTGAATCGTCTGGCGAAGCATCGTAAAGTCCTGGTTCCCAACGTTGATGGCGCGAATGGCATTCACCACGCCCGAAGCCAGATACACAATGTTGCCGGTGTGATCCACTGCCAGTCCGCTGACAATCGTCAAGTCAACATCCGTCAAAGAAGTTGTATCCAGCAATAACCCGCCTCCGGCAATCAGGTTGATCTGGCCGGGCAAAATCGTGACTCCACCCAAAACGACCGGATTGGCAGTCGTATTAACGAAGCGCAGCAAGCTGGTTCCGTTGACCTCATCAATAACGTAAAACCCTCTGCCTTGCGGATCGGTGGCAACCGCCGTCGGCAATACCATCGGAGCCTGTTTCACGGGGGCGCTGGTCGAAAATCCTCCGCCCGCGATTGTCGAAATCATCGTTCGCGAACCGATGCCACCCTGAATTGCGGCGGCACGAGTCAGATTCAACGCCGAACCCAGCTTCAAAAGCTTTGCTTCGAGATTAGCTTTAACACGGCTGAAAGTATCCGAATTCGCTGAAGCGCTGCTCTGCCAGGCAAAAAACGATAAACAAGCGGCGAACAAGGCCGCACCCAGGACAAGGGAGCGAAGTGAATAATTGAAAAAAGTTCTGGAAAACATCGAGCGGCGAGCAGACTTGGTACTTCTCTGACTTCTCATTGACAACATCTCCTGACGCTAATCTCGATTCGCGTCATTACAACTGTAAACATTTGTGAACACTTGATGGAAAAAAACGGTGGGGCCGTTAAAGATAGGTGTGAGATTGGGTCGCAACGCTTCGTGGCCTGCAAGTTAAGGGCCACGTTCGGCGTTGTCAGATTGAGCTTCAAGCACTTAGGTTGCTTCTAGGTGGTTTTTTAATGGCTTTGGCTCAAAGCTTCAATCAGGGACACAACTCAATCAAACGATAAACTATTCGAGTTTATTTTCGGATGGGCATTCCGATCAGATGCCGCTTTTATGCGGCGAAGGGGTCTTTCAAGGGGTCTTAACAAAGATGGGTCGGGTTGAAAGAACTGCTTGGGTGACTGGTAGGAGCCAACCTTCACAAGCAAACGTATTCAAACTCAAGACCGAGTGGTGAGTCAAGTCTTGTTTCCTGTGGAAGTGCCTCATTAATAAAGCCAATGTGGGCTTTTAATGAAGCCCCAGGGCAGTCGGATGCTTGGGTTGGTAAAGGCCCAGACGACCGCCGCCAGGTAGAGTAATTCGGGTAATTGAACCCCATCTGGCTTCCTGTACTTCTGAACACGCAACACCTTTCGCAGCCAAAGCGGCCATCTCTGCCTTCAGGTCATCGCACATCAAATAAAGCTCGTGCTGGTCAGCTTCCGTAGGCTCGCCAACCGGATGAAACGCAGCTTCTGCTGGAGGAAGCGCAAAAATCAGCCAGCCGTGACCTGCGTCCACTGAGGCAAAACCCAGAACGTCTCGGAAAAAAGCTCGATCAGCTTCTGCGTCTTTGCTGTAAACAATCATGTGAGCGCCAGTAATCATAAACTTGTCCTTTCTGTTGAATTTAGTTTTGGTTTTCCCGAAACAGGTTTTCAAACCTGCGATCTGGAACAACCCAGACAATGGCCGCAACCACATACATTGCGAACGCGATCCAGGGATTCAAAAACGCCAGCCCTATCGCAATGATGTAAACGAATGGCGAAAGAATCCCTTTGAGGTCATTTCCAATCGCAGCCACCAATTTGGAAGCTTTGCTGTGATGAGCACATAGGGCACGCACCAAAATGAAATATGCGATGGCGGCCATAAACAAGATCAAACCGTACAGCGCCACCGGCAAAGTCCCGAAATGATTTTCTCCCATCCAACCGGTTGCAAATGGAAGCAAAGATAGCCAGAACAACAGATGCAAGTTGGCCCACAGGATTCGCCCGTTGACTCTTTCGACGGCTTGCAGCAAGTGATGATGGTTGTTCCAGTAAATGCCTACGTAAACAAAACTTAGGACGTAACTCACCAGAACCGGGAGCAGCGGTTTTAGAACAGCCAAGCTGTCGCCATGAGGCACTTTCAGCTCCAAAACCATGATCGTGATAATGATTGCGATCACGCCGTCACTGAAAGCTTCCAGTCGTCCTTTATGCATTCACCAAGCTCCTTCGCTTCCTAAGTAGCGAACTGTATTTCAAATGTTTTAGCCGCCGGTTCGATAAAACGAATCAATCGCTCGCCTTCTTCGGCCAACGCCGATTGATCCTTTTTGGCCAATTTTCCAAACGGTTCGAGAATCAGTTTCGCCGAGGTTTTGGTTTTTTCGACTTTCCAGGCTCCGCTGACAAAACCATCCACCAGAAATGTCGCCGCGACGCGAAGCGCTGGCAGATAAACCCGCGAACGATGCTCATCCGCGACGATTCGGTGGCGTTTATTGTGCGAAAGCAAAATGTTGTCGAATTCAGGCAGGAATCGAATCGGCGCGGGCGTGTCAGCATCCGGCAGGGAATTGCTTTTCAGGTCGAACAACTCGCGCTTGCCTTCGTCGCGGTACGTTTGCAATTCCGGTCTCAGGCTCTCAAGCACTTCTTTCATCACCGGCAGCTTAAATCCTGACCATGTTTGCATATCGTTTGCCGATGCCGGGCCAAAAGCTGCCAAATAACGCCGCGCCAATTCTTTCAAATCTTCTTTGGTCGAAATCTTCCGGCCAATCCAGGATTCAGCCAGCGTGAATTCGGGCTTGCCGGAATAGCTCCAACCGCCGGAAATCGGAACCTGTACCAGCGGCAAATGCGTTCGGATTGTGTACCGCATCGCGCCTACATCCTGATCCGGCAGCAATTCCAACGCCCATTCGCTGATTTCGGCAAAGGTGCGTGGTTTTTCGCTGATGAATTTTCGCGCGCTGGCGAGCAGTTTATCCCGGTCAAAGTCGCTGCCGCGCTGTTTGGCGATGGCTTCCCCGGCACCGCTTAGAATCATTTGTAGTGTCGTGCGAAACCGCAAGTAATCTTCTGCCGAACACAGATGCAACGTTGCCCGCATCATCGTGGCTTTGACGACCGTTTTGCTTTCGACTGCCGCGGCAAGCTCTTCGCGTTTGAAGTCCTTTAGGCGCGTCCACAAGCCGACAAAAGGCGCGGAAGCCAGTTGCGCCTGCATCCCGGCCAGCCGTTCGATGGCAGCGTGAACCGGCAAGCTGTGACGCTCCAAGAGCATTTGGCGATCAAGCGTCGCTCGATTGAGTTCTCGTAACGTTAGAATTCGATCTGGCATGGTTTACGAATGCAGCATCAAGGCAATTATTCTTTAGCAAGAGTTTCGCGGAATTCGACCGGTTCCTGGCAACATTCGCAAGCTTGTGGTTTGAAGGCGGTGATGGCGCAAATGTCGCAGTAATAATAAAGGTCGTGCAGTTTGGCATTTAGCCAGGATTGAATCTTGATGACTTCAATGTAGTTGGTGTCGGGGAAGCTGCGCGCCAGAATTTGCAGGTCGCGTTTGCGAAACCGTTCGTCCATCCAAACGGCAGCGGCTGAATCCGTGGGCAGCAATGGATGAATTTTGCCGTCGGCAGTTTTCAGGCTGTACACATGATGTTGTTTGTCGCATTCGGGCAGGACGTTGAATCGCTTGTCCAGTTCTTCGGTCAGGCAGACAATCTTCCCTCGCAGTGAAACTTCTTTTGCGTCATCTGCGGCGGCGGGTTTGTCCTGAGCCTGCGCCGTCAGTGACAACGCGCCAACCGACAACAAACTGCTGGCAATGAATTCTCTACGCTTCGGCTTCATTTCGCTTGCTCCATTGGTTTGGTGTTCGCAACGAAGGCAATGTAGCCAACCCACTCGGCAAATTCAATTGGCTACCGAAAAGCGCTGACCATCGCTATAATCCTGCCCCCACACACTTTCAATCTATAAAACGGGTACAAATGGGGCACAAACATTTTCATTTGATCGGCGTTTGCGGCACAGCGATGGGGTCGCTGGCCGGAATGCTAAAAACGCAAGGACATCGTGTCACCGGTTCGGACAAAGCGTTTTATCCGCCAATGGGCGATGAACTGAAACGGCTGGGCATAGAAACTTTCGAAGGCTTCGATGCCGCCAATTTGCAGCCGCATCCAGACCAGATCGTCGTTGGCAATGCGACGTCGCGCGGCAACGCGGAAATCGAATACGCGCTGGATCACAAACTACGCTGCGCTTCGATGCCCGAAGTCATCCGCGAACAGTTCATTCGCGGCAAACATTCCACTGTCGTCACAGGCACGCACGGCAAAACAACGACGACTTCGCTGATGGCCTGGGTGACGCAAGTTAGCGGCCTTGATCCCAGCTTTCTGGTCGGCGGCGTAGCGGAAAACTTTGGCGCAAGTTTCAAAGTCACGAATTCCAATCATTTTGTCATCGAAGGCGACGAATACGACACAGCGTACTGGGACAAAGGGCCAAAGTTTCTGCATTACCTGCCTGATCTCGTAATTCTGAACAACATCGAATACGACCACGCGGATATTTATCCTTCGCTGGATGCGGTGAAAAAAGTGTTCCGGTTGCTGGTCAACCTGA
Organism: uncultured Heliomicrobium sp.; assembly: GCA_964383955.1. Taxonomy (GTDB): domain Bacteria; phylum Acidobacteriota; class Blastocatellia; order RBC074; family RBC074; genus RBC074. The sequence goes on from CAYLJQ010000059.1 coordinate 12,004, forward strand.
TTCCTGCCGGAGGCCGATTGATTGCCGGTTGGGATTCGCAGGTTGTGCGCGAAATCATCGAAAAGCCGATTGAGCCGCAAGGCGTCTGGTGTTCCGTGGAAAGCTTTGGCGTGGAGCATCCCGATGCCAAATGGACTGCGCGCGAAATCGAGTTTTTGCCCGATGTGACCAAGTTCCGCGCTTTGCGCGAGGGCCGCGAGTGGATGGACATTCAAAGTCCGCTGGCCGGAATGTTCAACATTCGCAACTGTCTGGCGGTGATTGCGGCGGCGGAAACTTTGGGCATCGAACGCGCGGCGGTTGCCGAAGCGATGGCGACTTTCAAAAGCGTCAAGCGCCGCATGCAGATTCGCGGCGTGGTCAACGGTGTGACGGTGATTGACGATTTTGCGCATCACCCGACGGCGATTCGCGAAACTCTATTGGGTACACAACAAAAGTATCCAGACCGGCGCATCGTCGCCATTTTCGAGCCGCGTTCGTGGACGACACGCAAGAAAGTCTTTCAGAAAGTGTACCCGCAATCCTTTGTTCCGGCAGATTACGTGGTGATTGCACCGCTATTCGAATCGTTCCGCGTCGCCGCCGAAGAGCAGCTTTCGATTGACGAACTGATCGAAGATTTGCGCTCTGCTGGCAAGGAAGCCTTTTCCATAGAAGGTGCAGACGCCATCGTTGAACATCTGACGCCGCAACTCAGACCGGATGATGTCGTCGTCGTGATGTCGAACGGAGGTTTCGGCGGCATTCACGAAAAACTGCTGGCTGCGTTGGCGCAATAACTCGAACCTCTGCGTTGTTAACCCCGGAAGAACAACGATGAAAAGACAAATTCAACTTGCTTGCCTGTATGTGGTTTCCGCACTTGGATTCTGGTTTTTCGTTTCGCCGCGGTTGGCTTCCAGCGCGGCGATTGAAGCGAAAGACGGATTTCGCAAAGTGTTTAATTTGCGCGAACGAATTCCGCAGCGTCTGACAAAGACCTTTCGCCTGCCTGCGCCTGATGCCAAGAAAACGTATTCGCTGACGGTGTCCCTGCTCGCTCCGGCGGCCTTGGCGGAAAACGAATCGCTCTCAGTCAATTTTCGCAATGGCGAAAAAGTCATCGCTCGCAAAACTCTGCACGCAGGCGATCCTGATCTGTACACCTTGTTCAAAGTCAGAGCGGGGAACCGCGGCGACCTGGCTCTGGAAGTTTCTTCAACCTCTATTGCTTCCGTTGAATTGACTGTTTCTGTCGTTGAATGGCCGGAAGGAAAATCAGCCAAAACCATTGTCGAAGCCGAACCAAACGATACCTGGCGCGAAGCCAATGAATTCAAACTCGGCCAAACGGTTTGGGCGACGGCAGATGACAAGCCATACATTTTGCCGCTTGGCGCAAAAGCCGAAAAAGTTCGTCAGCCGTATCGCGACACGCCAGCGCCGGATTACTCCAGCGGCGATGTCATGCCCGAAGGCGGTGTTGACTGGTTCAAATTCAACTACGACGGCGACCAGCCGAAGCTGGTTCATTTCGAACTGGATTTGCCGGAACGCGACAATCTGCCAGTGGATGTTTCGATCTTCAAAGTCGTGGGCGGCGAAGCCAAAGTTTACGAAGAGGGAATGGACCCGGTCAGCCCTCCGCATGAAATTCAGGCCTTGCCGGGAAACAAATTCACGGTGCGAACCATCACGCGCGGAGAATACTTTGTTCGCGTTGACGCCAATCACGTGCTTTATCAACTACGAACTTCGATGTATGACGCTCCGCCGTATGCTGATCCTCGTGCCGCGATTCGCGCCGGAATGGATTACATCGTCAGCGCAGGCGACAGTTGGCATGCCAACACGCCGCGCCATGGCGGCATCGTCAACCGGGTTTCCAACACGCACGTCGAAACTCAGCTTTGCATTGCCTGTCACGCCACGCACTTTCCGGTGCGAGCCGAATTAACCGCCAAGCAAAACGGTTACGCAGTTGCGAAACGATCTTCGTTGGAATTTCTGACAGAGCGGCTGGCGAACAATCCGCGTCCATTTTATGGCTTTCCAGAAGCTAGCTGGACGCGGGTAATCAGCGCATCGGCCAACGTGATGAGCCGACTGGCTTCTCTGGTTAACATTCACGAAACGGAATTCAAATTACCGCACAACGTCGCTTTGCTGCGCGGTGTCGCCAATTACTTGAAGATTTATTACAAAGGCCGCACGCAACTGCCGCCCGATGAAACCAATGGCAACACGCCGATTGTCAGCACGTACGAAGTTGCCTGGTATAGCTGGCGCGTGTTTGATCAACTGGTGAAGCTGGACGGAGCTTCCGCATCTGACATCGAATATCGCGACCGCATTCGTTCAATGATCGAACAGGACGCACACAAAAATCTGATAGATCTGTGTTACCAAACCATCGCCTTGGCCGAAATTGATCGCAACGTTTACGCCGACAAAATCAAACGCAACGCCGAACGCATTCTTTCGTTTCAGCGAGAAGACGGTCAGTGGTCAATGCTGTTTGAACCGGCGAGCACTGCGGTTGAGTTTCAAACGTATCATTGTCTGTACACGCTGGCGCGTGCAGGGTATTCGCCGGAGCATCCGCAAATCGCCAAATCCTTGAAGTTGCTGCTCAGCCGTCAGCAGGCGTTCGGAGGCTGGCTTGACCCGCACCAGACGTATGAAAACTTTCGTACGCCGTTTCGTGAAACTCAGTTTGCGGTGATGGCGCTGAGCGAGTTTTACAAAGGCGACGCAAAGCGTGGCTGGCAAAACGGAGTTGATGCGTTGCCGACTAAGTTGGCTGAAAACGACGTCCGGCTACGGTTTGAACAGATTGACAACGTTTGGGAGAAAACCGGCCAAGTCGTGATGAATGATTTGCTGGCCAGTTTGCAAAGCGCCGAGCCGATGATGCGAGCGGCTGCGGCGATAACGCTTGGGCGAATTGGCGATGAAAGCGCAGTTGAGCCTCTGGCGCGTCTGCTTGGCGATGAAAGCAAGATGGTTCAGATTGTTTCAGCGCAGGCTATCAGACGAATTGTGACAAAGCATTTAGACCCGCGCATTGCTGTGATAGCGAGCCAGCCGCTTAAAGGCGGAACTACGAACACGATTCTTGCCAGCCTGAACAGTAAGAACGAGCGTGTCCGCTGGGGAGCGACGCGTATTTTCGCGCAGCATTTTTCTTTCCTGACCTCGCAAACGGAAATTGCCGACAAGTTGATTGCTGCAATACAAGACGACTTTGTGCCAGTGCGAATGCAGGCCATCAAATCCTTGCAGCAATGGTATTGGTGGTCAAAAGATGCCGCTTTACAGGATCGCATTGCTGAGGCTTTTATTGCCAGAATGGGCGACCGCGAACACGAATGGGTTAAACGCAATTTGCAGGAAAACTTTTATAGCTTGGCAGATGAAAACGTCCGTTACCTGTACAACAACTGGATTGCTTTGCTGGCCACGCCTGAAGATCGCCATCAAGCCGTGAGTGGCCATCACGAAGCCAGCCGTAAAATGGCGGAACGAATTGCCAAAGCGCTGACCAATGGCAGCGATGAATTGCGCGAAAACCTGTTGGTCGCAATGACGGATTTCCATTTGCGCTCTGGCGGCTACGTCAATGCCGGACGCTATTCGCGCATCGGCAACGACGTCGAAACCGTCAAGTTTTACGAAGAAGGCGCACCGGCGGTCGAAAAAGCCTTGCTACCGTTGTTGGATTCGGCGAAAGCTTCGACGCGCAAGCAGGCTGTGATTGCGGCCTTCACGGTGCGCGACAACAATCTGGAAGAATTGCCGCTGCTGGTGATGCGGCGATTGCTGGACCCTGACAAAGACGTTCGCGCCGTTGCCGATGAGTTTTATCCTTCGTTGCCGCTGCAAGTCCAAGAGCGCAATCGCCAGGAAGCCATTGCTGTGTTGAAAGCTTTGCTGGCCAGCAGTTCCGCCGAAGCGCAAGTTGCCGCGATTGATCGCGTCAAAGCAGTTGGCCTGGAAGCTGCGCGGCAGGAAAAGTTCGACAGTCAGATCAAACAGTTTGTATTGACCGCTGATGGCAAAGTCGCTGCGGCGGCATTTCGCGCGCTGGGCGATTTTCCGCATTTGCGAAACGACACGGCAATCGAAGCCCGGCTGGCTGCTGCGCTACAATCTACGAATCAGCAATTGGTTCGCTCTGCATTGCAATTGGTGTTTGCCAAAGCGGAATGGCGCGAACCGGCTTCGGTAGCGGCTTCGTTGGATTCACTCTTCAAAACTGAAGACGCGGGCAAGCGGCGTCTGATTCTTGGCCTGATCAACGACACGGCCAAAGCCGACAGCGATCAGCGATTGCTGAATCTGGTTGCGGCTTCATTCAACGACAAAGACGAACAAGTCCGCGCCGCCGCTTTGTCTGCCGCTCGTCGAGTCAAAGCACTTTCGGCACATCCGACCATTCGCGCTGCTGTCGCCAAAATCGCCAACGACCCGAACGAACGTTTGCAAGAACAGGCGATTGCGCTTTACGGCGATGGCAAACCGGCGACGGTAACGCCGAAAACGCCGGATTACGACTTCTTTGCTACGCGCGTCATGCCACTGCTTGTCACCAAGGGGCGCGACGGCAACGCCTGTGTCACTTGCCACGACACGCACGCAATCCTACGACTGTCCCGCCCGGATGCCACAGGGAAATTTACTGATTCGCAATTGCGAGAGAACTACGCTTCGGCTTTGCGGGTGGTGGATACGATCAATCCCGAAAACAGTTTGCTGCTGCGCAAACCGATTTCCGATGCTAGCCAGGAAGGCGTCGTCGGCGCTCGCCGCATTCCGCACGGAGGTGGCCCTCGCTGGTCAGGAATGGACGATCAAGCGTATCGAACTGTGCTGGAATGGATCAATGGGGCTAAATTGAAACCCGCAGAAAGGTAATGAGCCAATGAATAGATTTTCCGCCATCGCACCATTTTTTTGCGCGATATTGCTTTATGGCTGCGGAGTTTCAGATTTTTATCCCTGCTCCCGTAGCGGTAGCCCGTTTAAGCTTAACTCCGAATCTCCAAACAAAACTTACTCCGTTCATCTCCAAGAAAAATGTGAGTCAGGTTACGACTACTTGATTGGAGCTAAGATATTTGAAGGAGGACGGCTTTTTGCAGAAGAGCCTCGTTTCGCTGTTAGAAACTATGATGATGGAAGGCCATTTGATTCACAGTTTCGCTATTTCGACTGGGTTGCAGAAAACGTTTTTCGGGCAGGTTACAGCGAATCAAATTTTGCCGCCAAGAATGAAACAGTTTTGGTGCGTAACGATTCCGCCAAAGTTCTTTCGGAAATTGTGGTTGGCGGTTATGGGGAACTCTTCCTGGTGTTGGATATACAGCCAAAATCTTCAG
>CAYLJQ010000060.1:0-17317 GCA_964383955.1 uncultured Heliomicrobium sp.
AAGGATCAGCAAGAAGGCGTTGCACTTCCCCTGCGGCGATTTGGACAATTCCACGGTCGGCATTCAGCCATAAACTGCCGTCCTGGGCTTCGACAATACCGCTGGTGGTTCCGACCGAAGAAGCATTGATCCCATTCAGCATGTGAACGCGGCCTTCGGCAATCAGGGCAACTCCGTCGCGGCCTCCAACCCAGGTTCGTTGTCTGCTACGGGACAGCGCCCTGACCGTTCCGACTTGAAGCCCTTCTGAGATTGAATACGTTTCCACGCGATCCCCATCCAGCATGGCAACGGCGTTTTCGGCATATCCAAACCAGACCCGCCCAACTTCATCGTCAATCGCCACCCGAACGCGTCCGCTCTTGGTTGGCCAATTCAACGAAGGCCGGGACCAAACACCGTCTTTGAAGCAATACAGCCCCGCTTGCAAAAATCCCACCCAAAGTCTGCCAGTGCGATCTTTGGCGATACTCCAGGCCGAATCGCCCACTGTATCCTTTGGGATGCCAGCGATAGCGGAAAGGCGACCACGATCCAAACGCCAGAGCTGACTGCTGCCTATGGTCCATGCCCATAAGGTCCCGCTTGGTTCCTGGTACAAAGCGCTTGTTCTTGCCGGCAAATTGGCGAATGAGAGAATCCCGTTTTGCAGGTGCGCCAGCTTATGAGATTGCGATGCCGCCCATAACGATCCATCACGATCCGCCACCAGCCTGGCGGCATGAATTCCTTGCGGAAAGCCACCGGACTCAAGCGGAGTTTCGCGCAGCAAATCCAGGCCGTGGCTTGTGCCGACCCAAACATTGGCTTCGCGATCCTGAAACAGGGCAAAAATGTTGTCTGCCGTAAGGCCGTCGCGTGCCGTGAAACGCGCTGTGATACGTCCGCGAGAACCGGGTTCAGCACTTTGCGTACGCATAACGCCATTTTTGGCATCGGCGATCCACAGCCTAGAGCTTTGATCAATCAGAAGTTGTGTGACAGTGGAGGGGATGCCGTGGGTGGAGATTGGTGGAGTGCCAGACGGAACGATGGGAAAGACGCGGCCTTCGGACGCAACCCAGATTGTTCCGTCCGCAGAGCCTGTGATGTGATTGAATTTTCCTTTGATCCCGACAGATTGAAAGCGCTGCGAACCTGGTTGAAGCACAAGCAACTCATCCGCCGGAGCGATCCATACCGCGCCGTTTCGATCAATGAAAAGGGCGCCATTGCTGTTTTTGCTTGGCGGAACGTTCCACTCTGCGCCGATTTCTTGCCAATGATTTCCGGCCAGCCGCGCCAGGCCATTGCGCCCCGCAGCCCACATTGCGCCTTCGCGGTCCCGCGCCAAATTCCGGATGACTTGCAGTCCTAATCCTTCGGGTTTTCCAAAGTCGGTCAATTGACCGTTTTTCAGGACGCTTAGCAGAGCGCCGTTATACGCAACCCAGAGTTGTCCGTCGCCAAAAGACCAGACCCGCGTGACTGCATTGGGGCGATTGTCTGCAGGAAGTGCGAACCGTTCAAAATGCACGCCGTCAAACCGGTACAGGCCGACCGATGTTGCCAGCCACAAATATCCATCCGGCGTTTGGGTGATGCTGGTTACAGACCCGGGCACACCTTCACGCACTCCCCAAGCCTGATGGTAAATGCCGCTGATCGTTGCTGTCGGCGGCTGGCCGGAAGTCTTTTTCGTTTCTGCCGCCAGAATCAAAAACAACAAGACAGCAAAGGTCGCCGGTTTGTGGATTTTGCGGGGGACCGTCCTGGGCATGAGTTTCAAAATTGGATAATTCCACGACGGACGGCAATTGATACCGCTTGTGTGCGGTCTGTCGCGCTCAATTTTTCCATGATGTGTTTAATGTGAACTTTGACGGTTTCTTCGGTGATGAAAAGTTTGCCTGCAATATCGCGGTTGCGGTTTCCGCTGGCGATGTGCCGTAGAACTTCGACCTCGCGCGGAGTCAGCGATTCTTCACCCAGATGTTCCGCCAACTGCGCGGCCAGTTGAGGTGGGATGCGTTTCTGGCCCGCGTGAACCTGCCGAATTCCTTCAATCAATTCTTTCGGCGGCATGCTTTTCAGCAGATAACCCCGCGCGCCTGCTTCCAGCGAGCGCTGAATTTCCACATCGCCTTCAAACGTCGTCAGCATAATGATTCGGGCTTCGGGAAAATCAGCGCGAATCGCGATCAACGCGTCAATGCCGCTCATATCCGGCAATCTCAGGTCCATCAAGGCCACATCCGGTTGACACTCCCGGAATTTTTGGATGGCCTCGCATCCGGTGGCAGCTTCAGCCACCAGTGTCATGTCCGGTTGATTGGTAATGATTGCTGCAATTCCCTCGCGCAACAGCGGATGATCGTCAACGCAAAAGATTCGGATACCGGCCTGATTACTCATTCTTTCCCTCCTCCTGATTGCCGTATTCCTTTTCTGTGTATGGCGCGCATCTTATCTCACTCTCCGAAAACCGCAATCACGCGATCCGGGCGGAATTTGCCGCAGCAATTTCAGTTTGGTTCAAGACGAAATTGAATCGAAAGGCTGGCTGAAAAGACTCGTGCCGGCAAGGAAAGAAGCTGAACGATCATCGCGTTGACAATTCAGGTTATGAATTTAATTGCGGTTTAGGCAGGCGGAACCAGAATCGGGTTCCGCCGGTTTCACGCGCCGCGTGCCCGATTTCGCCTTTCCAGTGCTGGACGGTAATGCGGCAGAAATACAATCCCAGGCCAATCTTGCCTTTGCCTTTTTTTCCTTGGGCGAATTTTTGAAACAGCGTTGGCGCCACTTCCGGCGGGATGCCTGGGCCTTCGTCGTCAATCGTCACCAGCACCTTGCCGCCTTCGTCGTGGCAGCCCACCGTGACAGTTGAATTCGCGGGGCTGTAACGCAACGCATTTTCGACCAGGTTCGAAATCACGCGTTCCAGTCTGGATTTTTCGCCGAACACTTTCCAGCTTTGCGAACGGTCAAGGTTCGGTGCCAGTTGCAGCTTGACCTGGTTAATTGCAGCGGCAGCCGACAGGGATTCAATGACTTCCCGGGCGATTTGCGCTGCGTCGGGAGCCGTCTCTGCATCCACATTGAAGTTCGTTGCAGATTCAACTTCCGCCGAAAAGGCCTGCAAAATCTCACGAATCAAAGTTTCCTGTTTATTTGCCTGACGCAGCCCGATTTCCAGATACTTGCGGCCTTGTTCGGAAATTGGTTCGCTGGAAAGCAATTCATATCCACCACGGATTCCCATCAGCGGCCCGGCCAGGTCGTGAATGATGCAATGCAGCAACACTTCCTTCTTTTGAATTTCTTTTTGCAGTTGCTGGAAATTCAGCGTCAGGTCGTAGCGGGCCTGTTGCGTCTGGCGCTGTTGCTCTTCTTTCGTGGTGGCGTCCAGCAGCAACGCGCAATCGCCTTCTTCCGTGCGGAAAAGGTGAATATCGGCTGGCCGTCCCAGGCTGGTTTGAATACAGGGCAGAACCAGATTCCGACCTGTCAGCGGGAACAGGCCTTCCAGAAAGTAAACCTGTTTGCCGATAGATTCTCCGGCGCGCAAATCGGCAATGCCATAGCTTTCCGTGCTGCCTCCCCAGGCAATCACGGCGCCGGATTCATTGACCAGCAAAAATGCAGGTGAACGTTCCCCGGATGTCAGACCGTACAAATACGCGCACACAAAATCGGGCAATTCGGCCATCTCAGCCTCCGAATGAATGGATACCGTTTTCGGGGATTGATTGGTGCGGATTTCAAGTTCCGCAGATTTTTTCCGCGAGGAGTTTGAATGCTTCTTCGACGCCTTCGCCGGTTTTCGCGCTGGACCGGATGACGGTCCAACCTGCCGCCTGACAATCGGCAATTGCCTGGTCGTCAATTTCCCATTCCGTGCTTAAGTCGTTTTTGTTGACGATGAACGCAAATGGAATTTCGCCAACGTTGTCGGCCACGCGTTGCCGCAGCATTCGCGCTGTTTCCAGCGTGCTCAGCCGCGTGCCATCCGCCACCAATAGGTAACCGGCAGCGCCGCGTAGATAATCCATGCTGACTTTCTGGAACTCGTCTTCGCCAGCCAAATCCCAGACGATCAAATTGACTTCCTGGTCGCCAAGCGTGACAGGCTTTTTGTCCACCTTGACGCCGACCGTTGTCAGGTATTCATCGGAGTAAATGCTTTTGACAAAACGCGAAACCAGGCTGGTTTTGCCGACGGCAAAAGCGCCCAGCAGGCAAATCTTTTTCTGAATCATCAGCGTGGCTCCCGATTTTTGGCTTGTCGTGGATCAAGCAGGGAAACTTTGAAAGACACGCTGCGATTGAATTGTTTGTCAGCTTCGCTGGTTTCTGCGCGAACCGGTTGCATCGTGCCAACGCCAACGGCAACCAGCGTATTGGGAGGGAGTTTTAGAGAAGAAAGCATAGTCAAAACTTTGTCGGCGCGCTGCCGGCTCAGCGCCAGATTGGCGGCATCGTCGCCTTCGGTATCCGTGTGGCCGATTAGCTCAATGCGAAATGTGCGGCCAGCCGCCGGAACCAGTTCGGCCAGTTTTTGAACATCGGCAACCAGCGCGCGCAGCGCTTCACTCTGTCCGGGGGCAATTTGCGCGTTGCCGGAAACAAAGCGAATTACCTGTTGTTCGATTCGCTGGCGCATCATGTCCGGTTCTTTCAGGTCTTCGTCAATCAGATTTTGATCGTCAAATTTCGTCACGCCCGGCAGCGCGCGCGCCAATCGCCGACTTTCCGCGATCCAGTCGTGCGGAGCCAACCCGCTGGCTGACAGCGTTCCGTCTGCAAATTTCAGATCAACGGTGGACGGCGGTTCCAGCAAGGTTTTGGCGCGAGCAACCACGAAAGGCGCATCCAGCGCGGCATAAGGTTCCCAGCGCGAAGCGACAGTCGCCGGATCAATCGGGGTTTCTTTTTGCAAAATCACCGCGGGGTCGGCGGCCAGCGGATCGCGCAAGCCTGCGACGAATCGTTTTCCGCCTTCTTTGCCGGTTTCAGCGATGACAATGCCGGGTTCCTGTTTTAGCCGGGTTAGATAGGCGTCCCAGCGCCTGGCATCGCGCCAGGCATAAAATCCCCAGATTCCCAAACCGAGAATGACCAACGCCAGCAACAGCCATAAGTACGCCGGAACCTTGAAATCCGCCGGTTCTGTCCGTCCTTGATATTGAGATTGCAGGCATTCTTCCAGCCTGGGCTGCGCGCCTTCAAACGCTGAAGCGTCGCCGTTGAAGGTTTCGAAGGCTTCTCGTTGTTCGATCTGAATTGCTTCCAGCGCGGGAGCAAAATAATCGCTGCGCAAGGATTCCGGCGCTTCTCCGCGAATGACCACGGCCAGCACGGCTTGCGGACCGGATTCAAACCAGACTTCACGGCCGCCCATATCCAACGTGTCAATCTGTTCATTCGACGAACCGAAGGAATCGCGCGCAAAGTTCCCAATGGCCACCTGCATCGCCGTCAGCATGCCGGAAACAATGTCTGCGTCTTTGGTGATGGTTGGATCAACGGCAACGTGGTGCAACAGCAAGCCGGTTTGTTTGTGAATCAGAAACACCTGTTCCGAACGATAAAGCAGCGTGTGATACATCACGACTTCGGCAAATGACTTTCCCGTTTTCAAGGCTTCAAAGCGCCATTTTACGCCTTGCCACGACAAACTATGTTTCAACGCCTGATCAATCGTTTGCACAAAACTGCTGAGCGCGATGGAAATCGCTCTGCGAATGGCTGGACCCATCAATGGTGAAATGGCTTCGGCGATGGGACGCGGATCTTTTTTGACGGAGTTGTGAAACGCCGTGACGATGGTTGGAGCCAGAGCTTCGGTGAGCGCATCGTCCTGGGCATTGCGAAGCCGAATGGCTTCCGGCAGTGGGCGGCTGAGTTCGCGGGCGCGAACCCGCGGATTGTTCAACCGCTCCAGAATGTTGCCGAGCTGTAGCTGTTCCGGTTCCAGCAGCAAACGGCGCAGTTCCGCCATCGCCTCTGCTTTGTCTTCTGTTGGCTCGCCATCCTTGTCTTCCAGTTGAAGAATGTCGTCGTCTTCAGGCTCAGCCAAATCAGTTGGTAAAGGCGTTTCGGTTTTATTCGGAACGATGCGCAAGGGATAATCAGCCATAAAGCATTTGCAGAACGCAGATTATTCTTCGCCCGGAAGTTTGAATTCGTGATTCAGCCGCATTGCCAGTTCGGTGAACAAATTGGCCAGCGCCGAACGGTCGGCTTTATCGTTTCTCAGTTCGCGCGATTCGCGTTGCAGCGACGCCGACAAATCATCGTGTTTAACATGAATTTCGTCGGCCAGATTTTTGGCCTGATCCAGAATCTGTTGCCGCAATTCACGCTGAACGTTCGTGTTGTGTTCGTCCATGGCGTTGATCTTGTTCGTCAGCGAACGCGACGCATCGCGCAATTCCCGCGTGATGTCTTCCGAAGCCTGAGTGCGTTGCTGGTTTTCCGACCGCAGCCGGTCGCCCAGCGCGCTGATTTCCTGTTTGATGAACGCTTCGAGCGAATCAAATCGGCGGCGCGCATCTTCACGAGCGTCGGCAGCTTCCTTGATCATCCGTTCTTCCAGACGGACGAAGCGGCGTTCGTATTCGCGCAACTGGGCGCCAAACAAAATGTCCCGAATCTTTTCGATGTTGCCTGATCCTGCCACTTCCTGCACCGTCGCCGGGCTGATATTTTGGCTGACGGCGGATTGATGGTGATCGCTGGTTGGCATGGGAATGACTTCTGCAGCATTCATGGTGTTGCTCCTTAAGACGATAGATTCTGTGAGGCTTCGGGGCAGCCTGTAATGATTTTCCTTGAGATGCTTTGAACCGTAAAGCAAGTGTGTTGCTTTTCTTTTTGGCGCGCGAAGCATACTTGATGCAGTTCATTAACTGCAACGTTCTGTGAGGTGAAATTTTGATGGCTGAAAAAGGCGCAACCATTCTTGGTTTTGACATTGGCGGAACCAAAACCGCCATCGTCGAAGGCACGCACGAAGCGGAAATTTTGCAGCGCGAAGAGCTTCTGACCGAAGCGCATTTGCACTTTGCCGAAACCTTTCCGCGAATTGCCGCCGCGGCGAATCGCATCCTTGAAACCGCGGAAACCGCCGGACGCAAAGTTCGCGCGGTCAGTGTTTCCATCGGTGGCCCGCTGAAAATTTCCGAAGGCATTTTGATTGATCCTCCACATTTGCCCGGCTGGCAGGGCGTTCACCTGAAAACAGCGCTTGAAGCTGAGTTTCCGGGCTTGCCGGTATTTATTGAACACGATGGTAACGCAGGCGCACTGGCGGAATTTCACTTCGGAGCAGGGAAGGGACGCGCCGGACTGCGCCATCTGATCTTTTTGACCTTCGGCACTGGAATCGGAGCGGGGCTGATCATCAACGGCCAGGTTTTGCGCGGAGCAACCGAAACGGCTGGCGAAATCGGCCATTTGCGGTTGGCCTGGGAAGGCCCGGTCGGATTTGGCAAAGCCGGTTCGTGGGAAGGACTCGCTTCAGGGCAAGCCCTGGTGGATTTGGCCGCGCTGATGTTTCCTCGCCGCTGGTCGCAAGCGACGCCAATTCGCGAAATCGTTGAAGCAATGCTCGCCGACGATTCTGATGCTCTGTCTGTTGCCGCCGAAGCCGGAAAGTGGATGGGGCGCGGAATGGCTTTGCTGGTGGACACGCTCAATCCGCAAATGATCGTGCTGGGTTCGCTGGCCGTTGCGCTGGGGAATCGAGTGCTGGAACCGGCCCAGCGTGCGTTGGCTGAAGAAGCATTGCCGCAAGCCGTTGCGGCTTGCGAAGTGGTTCCGGCAAAGTTGGGAAACCGAATTGGCGACGTTGCCGCTTTGATGGCCGCCCTGTACGATGTTCCGGCATAAACAAACCTATGGAATTACCTATCTTCAATGACAATTTGAAATCGTCCGGGTCGTGGTCTGCGACGCTGGGTGCTGAACAGGAACGCTGGAAACAAACTGAAGCTTCGGCTGAATTGCTGCGCGAATATCAGGTGGAGCACATGCTTCGCCGTTCCGGCAACAGCATTGACCGCGCAAATTTGCTGGCGGCGACTGGCAAAGTTTCCGGCTGGGCCAAAGAAGGGCTTTTCAATGCCGACAGGTTGATGGAACTGTACGAAACGTTGACCGGCGCGAAGGCGGAACTGAGAACAAACGAACCGCGTCCGCTGAATGTGCTGCACGATCCGACTCCGGCAATCATTTTGCCCAAAATGCTTGCGATGGCATTTGACTGGTTTTCGACGGAAAGCTTTGGCGAACTTCACGCCGTCGAACAGGCTTCGGTGGTTTACCTGCGTTTGTTGGATTTGCATCCATTTCCGAATGTAACTGAACCGACAGCAATGTTGGCTGCAAGCTTTTACACTGAACGCGCGGGATTTCCGCCGCTGGTGATTCTGTCCGACGACATCACGCAAGCCAGATTCGCCCAGGCGCTGGAAGCCGCCTTCCGAATGCTGACACAGCCGCTAGTCGAACTGTTTGCGGAAATGCTGCGACTGGCGATGCAGCGATGATTTTTCCCACGAAGCCACACGAAGATTCACGAAGAAATTTTTGACAGGATTTGCAGGATTCAACAAGATGAAACCGCACCTAATAGGTGACTCATAAGAGAATACAGAAGCCAATCCTGCTAAATCCCGTAAATTCTGTCCATTTCTTCTTTGTCTTTCTTCGTGTTTTCTTCGTGTGATTTCGTGGGAGAGGTTTTATGAAACAAAGAGGCGAGCCGTTGCCGCTCGAAGTTCAACAATTGCTCGCGCCGTTTTTTCCTGATCTGGATTTGAGCCGTGTCCGCATTTTTGAAGGCATTCCGCGTTACGTTTCGATCACTGCCGTCGCTGAGCCAATCGGTTATACCGACGGGTGGAAGATTTACTTTGCGCCAGGGTACTACCGGCTCGATTCTGCTGAAGGCTTGGCGTTGATCGCTCACGAAATTGTTCATTGCCGGCAGTATCACCAATTCGGTAAATGGGGCTTCAGAACCAGGTACTTGTCGGCGTATCTGCAAAACCGCCGTAGCGGCATGGCGGAAAAAATCGCGTACGAACAAATTCCTTTTGAAATTGAAGCGCGCGAAATTGAACGCCAGGTGCTTTCGGCGCTGCTTCGATTGCGATCTTAGAGGTGACCGATTGAACAAGTCACTGCAATCCAATCAATTGACCATTGCGCATTTGCCATTGACCATTCCCCGGTTGGGTAAGTTCTGTTTACCCTGTTCAATAATGGTGAATGGCTAATTTCCCACGGGAACATTTTCGCCTGACTATGAAAACACCTTCGACGATTTTGAACCTGCTGCCGGATGCGCTCAGCCAATTAGCCGAATGGCAATCGCGCTGGCACGACTACGAAATTGACGAAACGCTGCAACTGCCCGAAACCCGCGCGCGCGAAGTGCTGGCAGAACTGGTCAAGCGGCTGGGCGACAATTATCCGTTCTGGCATCCCAGCTACGCTGGGCAGATGTTGAAACCGCCGCATTACATCGCTTCGATTGCGTATTTCATCGTCCAGCAAATCAATCCAAACAATCACGCGCTGGATGGCGGCCCGGCTACTGCCAAAATGGAAATCGAAGTTGTGGCCGATATGGCAAAGATGTTCGGCTATGAAACGCATCTTGGCCATCTGACTTCCAGCGGAACCGTCGCAAATCTGGAAGCGCTGTGGGTTGCGCGCCACCTGCATCCTGAAAAAGCTGTCGCCTTTTCCACCGAAGCCCATTACACGCACGGTCGCATGTGCGAAGTCATCGGCGCGAAAACTGTCGAAATTGCGGTGGATGGTCGCGGGCGAATGGATTTAGACGATCTGCGCGCAAAGTTGAAATCCGGTGAGATCGGAACGGTTGTGATGACTTCCGGGACGACGGCGCTTGGCGCAGTAGACCCGATTGATCAAGCGTTGGAGCTTCGCCGCGAATTCGATTTCCGCATTCATGTGGACGGCGCTTACGGCGGATTTTTCAAGCTGCTGGCTGGCGGCGATGCGCTTGACGCAGATTCCGCAGCCGCTTTCCGCGCCATTGCTGAATCCGACAGCCTGGTCGTTGATCCGCACAAACACGGGCTTCAGCCGTACGGTTGCGGCTCTGTGCTGTTTCGCGATCCCAGCGTCGGGCGCTTTTACAAACACGATTCTCCGTACACCTATTTCACTTCGAACGAATTGCATCTGGGCGAAATCAGCCTGGAATGTTCGCGCGCCGGAGCCGCTGCGGCTGCGTTATGGGCGACGCTGCAATGCTTTCCGCTGGAAGCTGAAACCGGATTGGGAGCGATTTTGCGGAAGACTCGTTCGGCGGCAGTAGCTTGGGCGAAGCAGATCGAAGACAGTGACAGGCTGCGCTTGGTAATGCCGCCGCAACTGGATATCGTCAATTTTTACGCCGCAACTGCCAGCCACAAGGTTTCCGAAACCAGCGACATCACGCATCGCGTCTTTGAAGCGTTGATGAATGACGCCGAGCATCCAATCTATCTGGCGAAGTTCAACGCCAAACCCGGCTTGCTGGCTGGGCATAAAGATTTAGTGTGGGACGACGCAATGCTGACAGTGTTTCGCAGCGTGCTGATGCGGCCAGAGCATTTGGATTACGTGCCGACCTTGCACACACGAGTGTTGTCAACGCTGTAACTGGAGCAATTCAAATGAATCAACCAACTGAAGGCGAACGCGAATATCCGTACTGGAATCGCGTGTACCTAGCCGTAATTATTTTTACCGTGGCCACCATCGTGGGGTTGTGGTGGTTTTCGAAACAGTTTCAATAACCAGAAATAACTGAAGGAGTCAGCGTCCTGGCTGGCTCAGGAGCAACTATGCATTGGCTGGATTGGGCGATTGTAGCCGCATATTTGGTTTATATCGTGTACGACGGTTTGCGGCTGACAAAGAAGAGCAATGAAATCGAAGGTTATTTTTTGGCCAGCCGAAGCTTGCCGTGGTGGGCAGTTGGGTTGTCCGTGATGGCGACGCAGCTTTCCGCCATCACGCTGGTCGGCACCACCGGACAGGCTTATTCAGACGGAATGCGGTTCATTCAGTTTTACTTCGGCTTGCCGTTCGCGATGGTGATTTTGTGCGTGACCGCAGTTCCGTTCTTTTACCGAGCCAAAGTTTATACGGCGTATGAATACCTGGAACGCCGCTTCGATTCCAAAACCCGCAGCCTGACCAGTTTCTTCTTTCTGATTTCTCGCGGATTGTCGTGCGGCGTCATCGTTGCTGCGCCTTCCGTTGTGTTGTCGCTGGTGCTGGGCTGGAACGAACTGACGACGATACTGGTGATGGGATTGACCACGACGATTTATACAATGTTTGGCGGAGTGCAGGCTGTCACCTGGACGGACGTCAAACAGATGGTCATCATTTTCATCGGTTTGGCAGTCATTTTATTCGTCATCATCGGCCAGTTTCCGGCGGGCGTTTCCGTCAGCGAAGCGATGGATTTGGCCGGAGCCGTCGGGCGAATGAAAACCGTGGATACCAGTTTCAACCTAAACGAAACCTACACGCTGTGGTCCGGATTGATTGGCGGACTTTTTTTGATGCTGTCGTATTTTGGCTGTGACCAGAGCCAGGTGCAGCGCTTTCTGACTGCGAAATCCGTCAGCGAAGGCCGCACTTCGTTGCTGATGAGCGCATTCATCAAAATCCCGATGCAGGTGTTGATCCTGTTCATCGGCGTAATGGTTTTTGTGTTTTATCAGTTCGTGCCGCCGCCGATGATTTTCAAAGCCGACGACCGTGCCAAAGTCGAGCAAAGTGCCGAGTATAAGCAACTGAACGCTGAATATACGGCTGCGTATGAAGAGCGGCGTAAGGCGGCACTTTTCTGGTCCAATGATGGAAATCGCGGCGTGGTTTCGCTCAATACGAATTTCGGCGATGTTTCCAAGCAGGAATTTGTGGCCGCAAACTCCAAAATGACCGATATTCGCAAACGTGCAGGCGATCTGGTCAAAAGCGTTACTGGAAAAGCTTTCAACGACACAAACTATGTCTTTCCAACATTCGTCACGACGTATGCTCCCGCCGGGGTCATCGGCCTGATCATCGCGGCGATCTTTGCGGCGGCGATGAGTTCGATTTCGGCGGAACTAGCTTCGCTTTCGACGGCGACGGTAATGGATTTTTACCGCCGCCACTTTCGCAAAGATGCTCCCGATTCGCATTATCTGAACGTCTCTAAAATCGCTACGGGCTGCTGGGGCATCTTCGCTTGCGTCGTCGCCATTTATGCCGGGCGACTGGGGTCTCTGATCGAAGTCGTCAACAAATTCGGTTCGTACTTTTACGGTTCGATTTTGGGCGTATTCGTGCTGGCCATTGCCACGAAACGCGCCACAGGCAATGGAGCATTTTTCGGGCTGCTGGCGGGAATGGTCACAGTCGCCGTGGTTGGCAATACGACAAAAATCAGCTTTCTTTGGTACAACGTCGTCGGCTGTGTTGCGGTCGTCGTCGTCGGCCTGCTCATCAGTTTGTTTACTCCGCAACAACCCAAACAACAGGAAAATTAAGGCTATGAGAAAAGTTCTGGCGTTCGCCCTGATTGCGATTCTATCGCTTCAAACCATTCACGTTTCCGTCAGCGCTTATACGCGTCTTTCGCCGGAAGAACGCGGAGCCAGCGCATTGGCGTTGACGCTTCGCCAGTTGCAAACCATCGGCAGCGTATTGCACACGGCTGCGCATCCCGACGACGAAAGCACGGATATGCTGGCCTTTATGTCGCGGGCGATGGGAGCACGTACCGCGTATTTGTCGCTGAATCGCGGCGAAGGTGGCCAGAACGGAATTGGGCCGGAGTTGGGCGAAGCCTTGGGAGTCATCCGCACCGAAGAATTGCTGGCAGCGCGAAAGCTGGATGGCGGCGAACAATACTTCACGCGCGCGATGGATTTCGGCTTCACGCGTTCGATGGAAGAGACGCTGCAAAAGTGGAACCGCGAAGAAGTTCTTGGCGATATGGTGCGCGTGATTCGCTCTATGCGTCCGCTGGTTGTTGTCAACGGATGGAGCGGCACGAATCAAGATGGCCACGGCCAGCATCAAACCGCAGGCGCTCTGTTGCCCGAAGCAGTGAAAGCCGCTGCTGATCCCGCACGATTTCCCGAACAGATCAAAGAAGGCTTGCAACCTTGGCAAGTGCTAAAAGTGTACGCGCGGCGGTTTGGTGGTGGCGGCGCTGGTCCGCGCGCCGAATTCGATGTCGGCGTTTATGATCCTGTGCTGGGGCGTTCGTACAACGAACTCGCTTCGGATGGCCGCAGCCAGCACCGTTCGCAGGACATGGGAATGACCCAAATGAAAGGCTCGGCGGTTCGATCATTCCCGCGCTTGTCTTCCGTGGTCGAAGCTCCCGAAAAAGAGACTTCGTTGTTTGCGGGCATTGATGTGACCTTGACCGGCGTCGCCAAGTTCGCTGGTGCGGGTGGCGAACGTTTGCTGCCTTCGCTGAACAAAATCAAAGACGCCGCTGCCAAAGCACTGGCCGAATTCAGAATTGAGCAACCTGAACTGATCGCTCCGCATTTGGCCGCAGGGCTGCACGAAGTCCGCGTCTTGCGCGCTTCGCTTGGCAACCTGGACGCCGTGTCAAAAGCCAACGTGGATTCAATCCTGGCTACCAAAGAAAACCAGTTCAACAGCGCACTGGCCAAAGCGCATGGCGTCGTGATTGATGCGCTTTCCAACACCGAAATCGTCACGCCCGGCGAAGCCGTGGATGTTGCGGCGAATATTTATTTTCGCGCTTCGGCGGCAAATGCTGCTCCCGCAGCTAAACTCGTTGCTCCAACCAACTGGCAAGTTGCGCCGCTCACTGAACCGGAACAACCAGGCGGCGGAGGATTTCGGGGCCGCGAAACGCCCAACTTTGTTGCTCGGTTCCGCGCCACAGTGCCCGAAGGCGCGCCATCCACACAGCCCTACTGGCTGGCGAAACCGCGCACCAAAGATCAATTCGATTGGGATGCCGCAATGCCGCAGACTTTGCCGTTCGCTCCGGCGGTTGCGTCGGCGCGCATCGAACTTACCTTGAGCGGCGAACGCGTTGTGCTGACGCAACCTGTTGAGTATCGCTTTGCCGACAAAACTTTCGGCGAAATTCGCCGCGAACTGAAAGTCGCTCCGGCGGTGACGCTGACGGTCAATCCGCAACTGCTGGTCATCCCCAGCGAAAGCCCAAACCGCACGCGCGAAATTTCCATCGAAATCACCGATAACGCGCGCCGCACGATCAACGGCACAGTCAAACTGATCGCTCCACAAGGCTGGAAAGTCGAAGCCGACGCGCGCCCGCTGAATTTCACCAAACAAGGCGAAAAGACTGCGCGCACGTTCAAAGTGACTCCGCCCGTCAGAGCGAACGGCATGTTCGATCTGCAAGCCGTTGCTGAAGAAGGCAGTAAAACCTACACCAACGGCTACACGGCGATTTCGTATCCGCACATCGAAACACACTTCCTTTACCGCGAAGCCAAAACCAAAGTCGAAGTTTTCGACGCTAAAGTCGCGGCTAACCTGAAAGTTGGCTACGTGATGGGCAGCGGAGACGATGGCCTGCAAGCCTTACAACAACTTGGCGTCAACGTTCACCTCATCAACGCTTCGGAACTGGCTACGGCAGATTTGTCTGGTTATGACACCATCGTGCTCGGCATTCGCGTCTACGAAGTCAACGAAGATGTCATCGCCAACAACAAACGCTTGCTGGAATACGTCTTCAATGGCGGCACGTTGATCGTGCAATACAACAAACAGGAATTCGCCAGTGGCAACTTCGCGCCGTACCCTGTGAAAATGCGCGGCGAACGCGTAACCGACGAAAATGCTCCGGTGACGATGCTGGTGCCGGATCATCCGCTGTTCAACTTCCCGAACAAGATCGGCCCGGACGATTGGAAAAACTGGGTGCAGGAACGCGGCCTGTATTTCCTGAGTGAATGGGATTCGCATTACACGCCGCTGCTGGCTGCGCCGGACGACACCGGCAAGCTGCTGAACGGCGGCGAACTGGTCGCGCAATACGGCAAAGGCAATTACATCTTCACGGGCTACGCCTGGTTCCGGCAGTTCCCGGTTGGCACGCCGGGCGCGTATCGGATGTTTGCGAATCTGGTCAGCTACGCAAAAGCCGCGAAGAAGTAATTCTCAAGTGCAGGTCCTGAGTATCAGCAAGCGGCTTCGGCTGAGTGAATGCACCAAGCGGAATCCTTTTGCGGTATGATGGCGAACAAGAGATGATTTTATGGAAATCAATGTGCAGGAAATTTATCAACAAACCGTCCGTCCGCTGCCGGAGCGCGAGCGGTTGACGTTGGCGACGCTGATTCTACAAGACATTTTACTGGCTCCGCCGATTGATCGTCCGAAACGGAAAGGCGCGCTGGAGGAATTGTTTGGCATGGGAATCGGCGGTGGTGGGAATGGCTCTAACAACGAACAGATTGATCGTGACTTGGCACGTGAATATTGCAGCACACACGAGGAAGAAGACTGACACTACCAATCAATATCTGGCGCTGATCTGTCAACTCTGAGGAGATGAATATGCTAACAACCATCGAAGCTGAAATTGACGTGAACGGAACTGTCACGCTGCTGGAACCAATCACACTGGCCAGAAAAAGCCGAGCAATTGTGACCGTGCTGGAAAATGGTAATAGCTCAAAAAAGCAGATGAGCGAAGAAGAGGCGCGTTTAGCGGAAGAACGCTTCGCGCGCTGGATTGGCGCGTGGGATAGCGGTGATCCAAATTCTGCCGATAATGAGCGGATTGATGCTGATTTGGCGCGTGAGTATGGAGCAGGTCTGGATGAGTAGGTGAGCTTATGTTCCTGGACACATCAGGCCTATTTTGCATACACGACCTTCGGGATCGTCGGCAATCTGCCGCGACAAACCATTTTCGCCATGCTCGACAGGTCGTTACCACCAACTATGTGCTGACTGAATTTGTAGCCTTAGCGCATGCGCGGGGAGTGCCGCGTACAAATGCTCTCAAGATTCTCCGCGATTTGGTGGGTGTTCAGCGCGTCGAAGTCGTATGGGTTGATGAAAAGTTGCATGCATCAGCAATGGCATTACTAGAAGCCCGGATGGATAAAGACTATTCACTTTGCGACGCCGTCAGTTTTGTGTTGATGCGCGAGCGACAAATCAACGAAGCCCTGACGACGGACAAGCATTTTGTTCAAGAAGGCTTCGCGCGATTGCTTGAACCTTAAACCGCTTTCAGCCATGCCCACATTTGATGAAGCACAATCTGCACTGGAACAATACTTCAGCTTTTCATCCTTTCGCGAAGGCCAGGCCGATGTGATTCGCGCCGTGCTGGAAGGGCAGGATTGCGTTGTCGTCATGCCAACCGGCGGAGGCAAATCGCTCTGTTATCAGCTTCCAGCCCTACTATTTCCCGGAGTCACGCTGGTCGTCTCGCCGCTGATTGCGTTGATGAAAGATCAGGTTGATGCGCTGAATGCGCGGCAGATTCCGGCGACGGTTATCAACAGTTCGATCAATTTCGACCAGCAGATGTCGCGGCTGCGCGCAATGGCCGATGGCCAGTTTCGGCTGGTGTATGTCGCGCCGGAACGGTTCCGCAACGAACGTTTCGTTGAAGCTTTGAAAGCTGTCAAGGTTTCCTTGTTCGCTGTGGACGAAGCGCATTGCATTTCGCAGTGGGGGCACGATTTCAGGCCGGATTATTTGCGGTTGCGTTCGGCGGTCGAAGCTCTGGGGCAAGATGGAAACAAGCCGCAGGTCATTGCGCTGACGGCGACGGCGACGCCCAAAGTTCGGGATGACATTGCCGCGCAACTTGGATTGCAAAGTCCTGCCAGCTTTATTGCCGGGTTCGACCGCCCGAACCTGATGCTGAGAATCCTGCCCTGCAAAACCGACAAGGAACGAATCGCCCGCGCGGCGCAAATTATCGAACGCAGCGACGGCACGGGCATCATTTACACCTCAACGCGCAAAGCCGTCGAAGAAGTCACCAGCCAGTTGCAATCCTTGAAACTGAAAGCCGCCGGGTATCACGCAGGGCTTGGCGAAGCGGTTAGGGCGCGCGTGCAGGACAGTTTTATGTCCGGCCAATTGCAAGCCATCGTCGCCACCAACGCGTTCGGCATGGGAGTGGACAAACGCGATTTGCGTTTTGTCACGCATTACAACCTTCCGGGTTCGATTGAAGCCTATTACCAGGAAGTCGGGCGAGCCGGTCGCGACGGGCTGCCTTCGGTTTGCACGCTGCTGTTCAATTACAGCGACACGCGAA
>CAYLJQ010000061.1:0-17223 GCA_964383955.1 uncultured Heliomicrobium sp.
CACTCAAAGTGGCACCAAAAGAAAAAAGCCGCTTGTGGCGGCTTGTAAGTGGTTGATTTGATTATGCGCCCGGCATGACTCGAACATGCGACCTTTTGGTTCGTAGCCAAACGCTCTATCCAACTGAGCTACGGGCGCCTACGAAGAATGCGGATTCTGCCATCTGACCTTTGGGCTGTCAACGGGGCTTCCAAAATTTGCTTTCCAGCCGAAATGGCAGCGCGATTCTAGCCTTTCAGCGCGGCCAATGCCTTCTGGGCGCGGGTGAATCTGCGGTTGACCTCTTCCCAATGAACGTTCTGCATAAAGGCGTCAATGTATTTTGCCGCCGCCGAACCATAATCCATGTGGTATGCGTGTTCGTACATATCCATCGCCAACAGCGTCACTCCCATCGGCGTATTGTGCATGTGGTCCCAAGCCCAGTAATTGTGAAGCTCGCCCGTGTGCATGTTCATCACCAGCAGAACCCAGCCGGAACCGCCTGCCAACCCGGCGGCAGTCTTTCTGAATTCAGCTTCCCAAGCCTCGAAACTTCCCCAAGCCGCTTTGATCCCGTTCGAAACTTCGCCGCCCGATTTGCCGTCACCGCCCAGGTTGGCGAAATACAGTTCGTGCAAAACCAGGGAGCCGGTTCGGACAAGCTCTTCGCGTTTCAGGTCGGCGTAAATGTAACCGGGCAAATCTTTATCGGTGAGCATTGCCGCCAGCCGTTTTTCGACGACGTTCAATGCGCTGACTGCGCCGGTGTAATTGTTTTCGTGATGCGATTTGATCAGTTTTTCGGAAATGCCTTTGAGTTTGGCCGGATCGAACGGCAGCGGTTTTGGTTGATGCTGACCGGCGAACACTGCCGGAGCGCCCAGCGGAGCAGTCGTCTGCCCCTGCGCTTCGGTCAAACCGCCAAGAGTTAGTCCTGTGCCACCCAGAACAATCGTTTCCATTGCTTCCCGTCTTGAAATCATTACTTGCCTCCTTGCGCCTGTTGAGTTGGTTGTTTGATGTTTACTTTCGTTCCAGCGCGAAGCTCGTCGGTTCCGCGCGCAGCTATCGTATCACCTGCGGCCAGATCGCCGAACACCTCAACCAGATCAACACCTTTCTGATTCATGGAAGCGCCGCGTTTTACATCTACCCATTCCGTCGTGCCGTCTTTGATGCGAATGACAAAGCTGCGTTCCGTGGTTGTCGCAATCGCTGTCGGCGGGACAAACAGCGAAGGTTGAAGCCGTCGCGTAGGCCATTGCACTTCGGGAAACATGCCCGGCGCAAGCTTCCCGCCGGAATTTGTCACGTCCAGTTCAATCGGCATAGTGCGCGTTTTGGCATCCATCGAACGGCTGTTGCGCGAAACCGTTCCGCTGAATGTTTCTCCCGGAAAAGCAGGCAACGTGAAGTTCAGTTTGGCTCCGGGATTGATGCCTGTGACTTCGGTTTCGGGAACGGAAATGACCAATCGCAATCGCGAAACTTGCTGCAAGCGGAGCATGGGCGTTCCCCCGCCGGTTCCAGGTGCCGAAGCCATGCTGCCCGGATGCGCATTGCGTTCGGTGATGACACCGTCAAATGGCGCAGTAATGCGTAGATAAGCTTCGATGTTTGACGCCGAGGTAACAGCTTCTTTCAGGGCGCGTTCGCTTTCGTCAAAGGTTTTGACTTGGGCTTGCGCGGCGCGTTCCGTTTCGTTCATCGCCTGCACGCGGGCACGAGCCTGTTCAATGCTTCGTTCGGCAATTTCCAGATCGTTGCCGGCCACAACGCCGGGCGTAGCCGAAGCGGCTTTCAATCGTTTGTAAGTCGCTTCTTCTGAGGCAAGTTTGGCTTCGGCTTCAATGCGTTGGGCGCGAATGGAAGCGGCGCGCGCCTGCGCTTCCACTTTTTGCGACTGAATGCCGCTGACGCGAGCTTCGGCTTCGCGGCGTTGGGTGTCGAGTTCCGGCGCTTTGAGCCGCGCCAGCAATTGACCGCGTTTGACCATTGAGCCTCGATCCACCGTGATCTGTTCGACGAAGCTTTGCACCTTGGCGTAAATCGCCACGTCTTCAAACGGCAACAACTCGCCGGGCAATCGAAGCTGGCGATTGAGTTCGTGCGATTCCACGGTGACGACATTGACCGTCGGCGTTTGCGGCGCGGGCGAAGGCGAAGTTTGCGGTTGGGTTTTTGGCGCGCTTCCACAAGCAGCCAAAGACAGAACCAAGAAGTGGATAGAGAATAAAACTAGCAAAAGCTTTTTCAACCGCAGAGGCGCAAAGAACACAGAGGAAGCGCAGAGAGACAGATTGGCACTCTGCGCTTCCTTTGCGGAACTCTGCGCCTCTGCGGTGAAATGGCTGATTTGTTTCCAAACCGTTTCTGAGCTAAGGAATATCTTTTTCATGGGTCATTTACTCATTGATTGTCAGGCTTTCCGGGTGAAGCGAAACGGATGAACGTCCGGCTTTGCGTTGAGCAATTGCAAACACAAGCGGCAAGATCACCAGCACCGCCAAAGTCGAAGCCGCCAGTCCGCCAATGACCGCGCGTCCAAGCGGAGCAGTCTGATCGCCGCCTTCGCCCAGGGCCAATGCCATCGGAATCATTCCGGCGATCATCGCAAAGCTGGTCATCAGGATTGGACGCAAACGGCTTTTCGCTCCGTCGGTCGCGGCGGCCTGGGCTTCCAAACCTTCGCGGCGACGTTGTTCGGCAAACGTCACCAACAGGATTGCATTCGCGACGGAAACGCCAATCGCCATAATCGCGCCCATAAATGATTGCACGTTCAGCGTCGTGCCGGTCACCCACAACGCGATGGCGACGCCAGCCACGACAGCCGGAACCATCGCCAGAATCGCCAGCGCCACACGCAACGATTGGAAGTTCGCCGTCAGCAGCAAAAAGATCACCGCCACGGCCAGCAACAATCCGGTTTGCAAACCCGAAAGCGTTTGCTGCATTGGTGGAATCTGGCCGCGAACGGCGACTGTAACTCCGCGCGGAACTTCGCCAGCGCGTTTGATGGCCGCATCAATTTCTTTGCTGACGCCGCCCAAATCCTTGCCGAAGATGTTGCCGATGATCGTGACCATCCGCTGTTGGTTGTAACGGTCGTACTGGCCAACGGTGGTGCCGTAACTGATTTCGGCCACGTCGCCCGCCAGCGCGTGCGCGCCGCCTACGGCATTGACGGGAATGCTTTGCACAGCTTCAACCGAATTCATTTGCGATTGCGGGATTTCGACCTGGACCTGATACGCCGTGCCGCTGGCCGGATCGCGCCAGTAAGTTGGTTGCGTAAATCGGCTGGAGGAAGTCGCGGCGACCAGACTGCGCCCGACCTGTTCCATTGTTACGCCCAACTGCCCGGCACGTTTGCGGTCAACTTTGATGTCCAGGCTTGGGTAATCCAGCGCCTGATCGAATTGCAGGTCGCGCAAGCTGCCGATCTTTTTCATTTCAGCCAGCAGCTTGTCGGCAAAGCCCCGGTTTGCCTGAAGGTTCGGGCCGCTGACAGCAACTTCAACCGGAGTCGCCGAACCGAAGTTCATGACTTTTGTCACCACATCGCCAGCTTCAAAGGACAACTGAGCGCCGGGAATGAGTTCGGGCAACTTCTTTCTCAGTCGTTCTTTCAGTTCGCTGGTGCGAATGCCGGAGCCGGGTTTCAGCGCAAAGGTGATGACGGCTTCGTGCGAACCGCTCATCCACAAATGAATCGTGTTGATGGGAAAGCTGGCGGGTTGCGTGCCGACGTAACCGAGCGAGATGTCAATTTTGTCGCCGGTTTCGGCTTTAATGGCCTCCAGCGCTTTCAGCGCGACGACTTCGGTGCGTTCGACGCGTGTGCCGACCGGAGCGCGCAGCCGCAACTGAAACATTCCGGTTTCAACTTCAGGGAAAATATCTGTGCCGAGTCTGCCGCCGACCAGGAAAATGACTCCGAACGCGATCAGCAAGTACGCCGCAAAAATTGGCCAGCGAAGCTTCATTAAACGAGAGAGAAAGCTTTCGTAGCGTTGTTGAGTGCGATGAAAAGGCTCAACCCGGTCGCCACCGCTGCCGGTACTGATTCGATTGCGTAACAGCCACGCCGCCAACACAGGCACAAGCGTGCTGGACAACAGGTACGAAGCCAGCATTGCAAAGCCGACTGAAAGTGTCAGTGGAATGAACAAGGATTTGGCTACGCCGGTCATAAAAAACGACGGCACGAACACGGCCAGCACCGACAGCATGGAAAGAAAGCGCGGAGCCACAGTTTGCCGCGCGGCGTTGAACGCTGCCTGGCGCGGCGATTCTCCGTGGGATAAATGCGTGTTGACGTTTTCGATTTCAACCGTTGCTTCATCCACCAAAATTCCCACGGCCAATGCCAACCCGCCCAACGTCATGACATTGATCGTTTGCCCGGTAAGCCACAATCCAACGACTCCGGCCAGCAGCGAAAACGGAATCGTTACGACGACGATCAAGGCGCTGCGCAAACTGCGCAGAAATAGCAGCACCATCAATCCGGTCAGCAACGCTCCAATCGCGCCTTCCAGAATCAAACCGCGAATCGAATTTTTGACGATAATGGATTGATCGAGTTCGAAGCTGACTTTGATGTCTTCGGGAACCAGCGATTGAAAACGCGGCAATGCGGCTTTGACATTGTTGACCACATCCACGGTCGAAGCGTCTGAACGTTTCGTGACAGGGATGTAAACCGTCCGACGACCGTTGACCAAGCCATAACCGGTCAGAATGTCGCTGCCGTTTTCGACTCGGCCAATGTCGCGGACGTAAACGTTCGTTCCAGCTCCGTTGCGAATCGGCACGTCAGCCAGTTCCTGAATATTGCTGACGACGCCATTCATCGGAGCAATGCGGTTCAGATCGCCGGTGCGGACATTCCCCGAAGGCAGAATCACGTTGTTGGCGGCAATGGCTTTGGCGACTTCTTCCGGCGACATCGAAAACGCGCGCAGCTTTTCCGGCTCGGCGCGAATGATGACCGTGCGCTGATTGCCGCCAAATGGCGGAGGCGCTGAAACGCCAGGCAAGGTTGAAAACTGCGGACGAACACGAAACAAAGCAAGGTCGGAAATCTCGCCAACGCCGCGGGTTTCGCTGGAAAACACCAGTTGTCCAACCGGCACGCTTCCGGCGTCAAACCGCATCACGAATGGATTGACAGTTCCCGGCGGCATGAATGCTTTTGACCGTTCGACGTAAGCGATAACCTGCGACAGCGCCTGGCTCATATCCGTGCCGGGATGAAAGAAGAGTTTGACCAGACCCACGTTTTGAATGGAGCGCGATTCGACGTGCTCAATCCCGGCGACGTACAGAAAGTGATATTCGTAATACGACACCAGAAAGCTTTCCATCTGCGCCGGGTCCATGCCGCCGTAAGGCTGTGCGACGTAAATCACCGGCAGATTCAGGTTTGGAAAAATGTCCACCGGCATTTGTTTGATCGCTAGTCCAGAACCAAGCGCAATGCCGATGACCAGAACCAGAATTGTGAACGGGCGACGGAGCGCCGTGTTTATCAGCCACATAAAATTGGTACGGTACCGCGCGCGTCAGCAAGCGGTTGGAATTGAATGAAAAGCCGCTCCCTCACGGTCGCGGTTCTGACGCTTTTTCCAGAAAAGGCTTCAAATCGCCTTGAAGTTTTGCGCCTGCCAGCAGTGCTCGCCAGATGGCCAACTTCGCCACAGCCGCGTCAATTTCCGCCTGAGCCACCAGCCGTTGCGCGTCTGCGACTTCGACAATGTTGGTCAATCCATATTCGTAACGAACTTTCGCGCGGGTCAGCGTTTCCTGCGCGGCTTTAACCTGGATTTCGTTGTTTGCAGCAACCTTGCGAGTGGATTCGAGCAAAATCCGCGCGCGCGCATCTTGCGCTTTCAGGGTGTTCAAGACTTGATCGTACCGAGCCTGTTCGGCCAGCAGGTTGTTCGCTTCGGCTTTGCGGCGGGCACGAATGCCGAAAAAATCCATGACCGGAAAGCTCATGGTCACGCCGGTCGCCCAGTTGAACGTGTCGGGATACAACCCCCGGCTGTTATTGAAGGTTCCGTCCAGGCGAGCACCAGTGCCGCGCCCGTAAACCGCCGATTGCCAGTTGAAGCGCGGAACCCATGAGCGATCCAAAACTTTTTCGCGCGCTTTGGCGGTGTCAATCGCTGCGGTTTGCACCATCGCCAGCGGATGCAGTGAAAGGTTCAAGCTTAGCGGCGGTGCAGTTGGCGGTAATTCCAACATCGGCCCCGCGTCAATTTCCAATTTTGCTCCTGCCTGACCGATTGCTTCCGCCAGATTGACGCGGGCAAGTTCGGCAGTTTGTTCGGCTTGGACCAGCAAGTTTCTGGCGGCGGCAAGTTCGGCTTCCGCACGCGAAGAGTCCACGCCCGGACGAAGCTGGTTTGTGACCAACACGCCGACGGCTTTGGCAAACGTTTCCGCGCGCTCGACGTTTGCCTGCGCGGCGCGCACGGTTTGTTCAGCGGCCAACAACGTCAAAAACGCATCAGCGGAAGCGGCGCTGACATCCAGTTGCGTCAGAGCTTCAGCAGCGCTGGCTTGTTTGCTTTGGGCTTTGGCCAACTCGATTTGCGATTTTCGCAACCCGAAATCGAACGGTTCCCACGAAAACAACAACCCGGCGGCGCTTCCCCAGGCGCTTTGCGGCGTTGTGGTATCGAGTTGCGGACCGGAAATGGAAGGTAACGTGGATTGCGGCAATAGCAGGCCAAAGATGTTGTTTCTGGTCGCGCGGTTTTGTTGCCACAGCAAATCGGCGCGTGGCAGCAAAGCAGTTTTGGCCAGTTCAATACCTGCTTCTGTGGATTGCGTTTGAGCTTTTGCGGCGCGGATGGCTGGATAGTTTTTCTGCGCTAATGCTACGGTTTGTTCCAGAGTCAGCCTTTGCGCAGGGGAATCCTGGGCAAAAGCAATTACGCCGATCAAGGCGGTGAACACAGCCAACCGCAGAAGATTTTGCTTTTCAAACATAGGTAAGGAGTTTGAAATGGTAAGTCAGTACCATGCACGGCACTGGCTCAATCCAATGTGATCGCAAACGCCGCCCGCTTGTGACCTCGCAACTTGGCGAAGAAATTCAGAGTGCGTTTGAGCAATCCGTATTTTTGATTCAAGAGATTGTCTGCGTGGGAGGCTTCGGCAGTGTCCAGTACCCGTGCGGTGGCGTCAACCCAGTCGCCTTTCAAATTGCCGCGCATGTCACAGGGAGCGATGCGAATGCGGGGATTGTTTTTCAGCCGTTTCACCTTGAAGGAGTGGGCGACGGTGTAAAAGTACAGCACATCGCCATCCTGAACGAACCAGAGCGGCGTGCGAATTGCTTCGCCGCTTTTGCGGTAACTTTCCATGTTCAGGTAGTTCTGATTGGCGAACTGGGCCAGTTTGTTACTCATCGTTTTCTCTCCTGTTGTGAAGCCCAAAGAATGGATTCATTAAGCTCTGAAATCGAAGTTCGTCCGGTCAGCGCCATTGCCATTTCAAATTCACGGCGCAGGATATTGACGACTCGATTGACGCCTTCGGCACCGCCAACGCCAAGCCCGAACAAATAAGGCCGTCCGATCAACACGGCTTTCGCCCCCAATGCCAAAGCTTTCAAAACGTCCGTTCCTCGGCGGATTCCGCCGTCAACCAGCACTGGAATTCGGCCTGCGACTTTGGCAACGACTTCCGGCAAGGCTTCGATGGTCGCGGGCAATGTATCAATGTTGCGCGAACCGTGGTTGGAAACGATCAGCCCGGAAGCCCCGGATTTCACTGCCAAATCAGCGTCATCGGGATTCAGCACTCCTTTCAGCAACACGGGCAATCGCGTCAATGAACGCAACCATTCAACATCTTTCCAGGTCAGCTTTGGATCAAACAAGGCGTTGTAAATTTCATTTTCTTTCGGCAGGTGGCTGCTTCCGGCTGTGTTCAGACCTTTCAGGTTTGGGCGTTCGATGCCGGGCGGTAATGCGAACTTGATTCGTTCTTCTCGGTTTCGTAAACCGGGAATCGGCGTATCCACAGTGACGACCAGCGCCTGACAGCCTGCGGCTTCGGCTCGCTGCACCAAAGCTTTTGTAAATCCGCGATCCGGTTGCACGTACAACTGAAACCACGGCGGCTGTTTGGTTGCGGCGGCGATGTCTTCGACACTGACCGAAGCCATGGTGCTGACAACCATTGTCGCCGCGCCAGCGCCTTTGGCTGTGGCCAGTTCGCCTTCGGTGTGAACCAGTTTTTGATACGCCGCCGGAGCCAGCAAAATTGGAAACGGCAATTCGCGGCCAAACAAATTGACGCGGGTATCCAGCTTGGAAACATCCACCAGCACACGCGGCTTCAACTTGATACGGTCGTAAGCGTCGCGATTCCAGCGCAACGTGATTTCATCGCCCGCGCCTCCGCTAATGTATTCCCAAGCCATCGCCGTCATACGTTCGCGCGCCAGCAACTCAAAATCGCCCAGGTTGACGGCGATCGGCGGCAACGGTGCTTGTTGATTTGCGGCAGTTTTGGGCGAAAAGATCGTTGCGCCCGCTAACAAGCCGGTGGACAACAACGCTTCTCTGCGCGTGATTGCCATAAAGTCTCCTGAATTTTCGTTTGGATGAAAGTTGATCGCGCCTCGGTTTCAACGCGCGCCGCATCGTAGCACTTGTTTTCGGCACGTGCTATAAACCGCTCCCGTTGATCCGCCAAAATTCAAGCCTTCATCAGGAGCAAACAATGAAACGAATGATTCTGGTTTTACTGGCGATGCTGTCCCTGCCAGCTTCGGCGCAGCAATCAGAGAGCAAAACTCAGGCAGATAGCAAAATTCAGGCAGATAACAAAACTAAAGTTCTGATTTTGGGTGGAACGTTGATTGATGGAACCGGCTCGGCTCGCCGCTTCGCCGATGTGCGAATTGTCGGCGACACGATCAAGGAAATCGGCAAGCTGAAACCTCTGCCCGGCGAGCGTGTGATTGACGCCAAAGGCTTGATTGTCGCGCCGGGTTTTGTGGATGTTCACAATCACTCCGAGCGCGGTTTTGCCAACGATCCGACGGCCAGAACACAAATCCTGCAAGGCATTACAACCATTGCTGTTGGACCGGATGGTGGCTCGCCATTTCCGATTGCCGAGTATTTGGAATTGCGAGAAAAGCAGCGCTTGGCGACGAACCTGATTGCCTTTGTTGGCCACGCGACGGTTCGGCAGCAAGTCCTGGGAACCGATTACAAACGCACCGCGACCGAAGCCGAAATTGCAAAGATGGCCGAGTTGGTGGAACAGGCGATGCGGGATGGCGCGGTTGGGCTTTCCAGCGGACTGGAATATGACGTGGGCAATCCGGCCACGACGGAAGAGGTGATTGCTCTGTCAAAAGTTGCGGCGCGTTACGGCGGAATTTATATGAGCCACGTGCGCGACGAAGCCGATCTGGCTTTTGACGCCTTCCGCGAAGCCATTCGCATCGGACGCGAAGCCAGATTGCCAGTGCAAATTTCACACATCAAACTCGGCACAGTTGGCGTCTGGAATAAGGCTGGAGAGGTTGTGAAGCTGATTGAAGCGGCTCGGCGATCAGGTTTGGACATCACCGCGGATTGTTATCCTTACGATGCCTGGGGTTCGACGATAACAGTCTTGATTCCTTCACGTCGTCACGACGATCCTGTGGCGGTCAAAAAGGGCTTGGATGATGTCGGCGGTGGCGGCAATGTGCTGATTACCAGTTGCTCCGCGCATCGGGATTACGAAGGCAAAACGCTGGATGAAATCGCTAAAGCCAATGGCAAATCAGCCGTCGAAGTTTACATCCAGATTGTCAAAGACGGCGGTGCAGGTGTTGTTTGCAAGTCCATGATCGAACCGGACATCAAAACGTTTTATCAACAACGATGGGTGATGGTTGCCAGTGATGGCGGCATTGGCACGCGCCATCCACGCGGAGCAGGCAGTTTTCCGCGTGTGCTTGGCCGTTATGTGCGCCAGCAGAAATGGCTTAGCCTGGAAGAAGCGATCCGCAAAATGAGTTCGTTCCCAGCCTGGAGATTAGGCTTGAAAGATCGCGGCGCAATCAAAGCGGGAATGAAAGCTGACGTGATTGTCTTTGATCCAAATCAGGTGATTGATCGGTCAACGATGACACAACCCGGCATTGAGCCTGTCGGCGTACAGTATGTTTTTGTGAATGGCGGAGCAGTTGTCGCTGAGGGAAAAGTGACAGGCGATCGCACGGGGACGATTTTGCGCCATCGTTCAACTGCTAAAAGTAAATAGCGAAACTGTACAACGCACTTTACGCGTAGCTTTTGTCACGAAAAACCAACAGATAAAGTCCGGAGCCAATAAACGGGATCAGCAAAATGATCACCAGCAATACGGCTTTCGTCGCCCAGTCGCGTCTTGAATTCATCACATCATAAATGGCGAAAATATCCAAAACCGCGACGATGACCCACAACAGAGTACCCATAATTCCATCCTCTCTTTCACTCTTATAGTTTTCGTGGCCAGCGGAGTTATTGCCACTCTTTGTTGAACAAACATCCTTACGACTCTATTTGGCAGACTGTTCCTCAATAAACACTAAGCTCTGATCGTCTCAGCCGCCAAGCTTTGATCGAACCAGTTGGTTGACGATTTTGCCATCGGCAGTTTGTCCCGCCAGCTTTGCCATGACGGCTTTCATGACGTTGCCGAGTTCTTTCATGGAGCTGGCTCCAGTTTCGGCAATAGCTTCTTCCACAAATTTGGCGATGGTTGCTTCATCTGCCGCAGCAGGTAGATAGGCTTCAATAAATTTGATTTCTGCGGCTTCTTTTTCGGCAAGCTCTGGGCGTCCACCCTGCTGATACTGCTCCACGCTGTCACGGCGCTGCTTGACCAGGGATTGCAAAACCTTCATCGCTTCAGCGTCGTCAATGGCCGCTTCGGAGTTGTTGGCTTTCCCCTTCTTCTCAATCTCGAAATTCATCAAAGCCGTTTTGACCATCCGCAGCGTCGAAAGCTTGTCCGCTTCCTTGTTCTTCATGGCTGTGGTGATGTCCTGGTTGATGCGTGCGATAAAACTCATTGTTTTCTCCTTCAGGGTATCGTTTTAATCAATCGCTATTAGTTATAGGTTGGTGGCGGTGAGCTGTCAAACGTGCGTCAATGGCTGTGTTGCGCGCTCATGTGAAATTTGTTAGTCTCTGCGTTCCGAGACCCATGAGCGAAAGTGGCGAAATTGGCAGACGCACCAGACTTAGGATCTGGCGCCGTAAGGCGTGGGGGTTCGAGTCCCCCCTTTCGCATCACAAGTCTAAAACCCGTTCCCACGCTCGATACATCAGCAGCCTGCCTGCGATCTCAAGCTTTGAGTTATGATCGGTAAGAAGGCTCATCAGAGTTTCAGGTTTCAACTCTGTGTACGTTGGTGAATTGCAGAGCAGCTAACCCGAAGGAAGGTAAACAACATTGAAACAGGAAGTGGTCATTACTGACGTTGCCCAATGTCAGAAAGACATCTCTATTGAAGTTTCGGCGGAAGAGGTCAAGAAGGAATTCGAGAAAACCTACGACGCTTACATGCGGTACGTGAAAGTGCCTGGCTTTCGTCCCGGACGCGTCCCGCGAGATGTCGTTAAGCAGCGATTCAGCAAAGAAGTCAAAGATGAAGTCATTGGCCAATTATTGCCGCATGCGTTGCAGCACGCCGTGGTTGACCATAAATTGCGCGTAATCGGCGAGCCACGCATCAACGAAATTTCGATTACCGAAGGCGAACCGTTGAAGTTCACAGCCAGCATAGAAGTTTTGCCGGAAATTGAACTCAAAGAATACAAAGGGATTAAAATTACCAAGCAGTTAGCGCCAGTGACTGACGAAGACGTCGAAAAAGCGATCAATAGTTTAAGAGAAAATGCTGTTGAGTTTGTGCCTGTTGAAGATCGTCCGTCAAAAGACGGAGATTTTGTCTCGGTAAATCTGGTCGGAAAATTCGTTGACCCGCAAACCGAGCACGAAAAAGAAGATTTGAAGGCTGACGGAGTCGAAATTGAAATTGGCGCTGAAAGCACTCAGCCGGAATTCACCGAAAATCTGCGCGATGTGAAGCCGGATGATGTTCGGGAATTTCGCGTTGCGTATCCGGAAGACTTTAGTTCCAAGGGGCTGGCAGGAAAGACGGTTGACTTTACCGCGACAGTGCTGGCGGTTCGGGAAAAAGAATTGCCTGAACTGGACGACGAATTTGCGAAAAGCTCCGGCGATTACGAAACCATGCAGCAATTGCGTGACAATGTGCGCGAGAATTTGGCTAAAAATGCCGAAACTGAGGCGGACAATCGCTTGCGGGAAAGTTTGCTAACACAATTGCTTGAAACGCACCAGTTCGATGTTCCAACGGTGCTGGTCAACGAAGGTGTTGAAAGCCGTTTGCGGGAATTCAGCAATATGCTGTCTCGCATGGGAATGCCTGCTGAAGTTGCCAGAAGTATTAACTGGGAGGAGCGAATCAAAGAAGCTCAAGTGGATGCCACTCGTGACGTTCGAGCGGCGTTGCTTGTCTCAAAGGTCGCTGACGCAGAAGGGATCAGTGTTGGAGGAGACGAAGTTGACTCTGAAATTGACTTGATGGCCAAATCATCTGGGCAGACGGCAGAGCAACTGAAAGCTCGCTTGACAAGGGAAGAGGCGATTTCTAGTATCGAATCCAGGTTGCGTTATCGCAAAGCGCTCGACGTTATTTTAGGAAGTGCTGAAGTGACCGTCGAAGAGATATCCAAAGATTCGCTGGCAGAATCCGGACAAGAAAGTCCCGAAGCCCTGGCCGCTGTTGAATAACACCCACAGATTGTCAAAAATAACCCGGTGTAATCTGGCCAACAGATAATCTTGCCGGAAGAGGTAAAGTAGGCATTATGATCAATCCATCTTCGAGTTACTATCCACCAACGGTTATCGAGCAGACGCCGCGCGGGGAGCGCGCTTACGATATTTATTCACGGCTGCTCAAAGACAACATCATTTTTATCGGAACGCCAATTGACGACACGGTAGCCAATCTTGTGGTCGCGCAGTTGCTTTTCTTGCAATCGGAAGACCCTGACCGGGAAATTTCGCTTTACATCAACTCACCCGGAGGATCCGTGACAGCCGGGTTGGCAATCTACGACACTATGCAATTTGTGCGCTGCCCTGTTTCGACATTCTGTGTCGGGCAATGCGCATCAATGGCTGCGGTGTTGCTTGCTGCCGGCTCAAAAGGCCGCCGATTTGCTTTGCCGAATTCACGCATCCTGATTCACCAGCCTCACGCAGGCGGAATCTCTGGTCAGGCCAGCGACATCAAAATTGCAGCGGAGGAAATTATTCGCATGCGGCAACGCCTGAACGAGATTTTGGCCGACCACACTGGGATTCCACTGGACCAGATAGAAAAGGATGTTGATCGCGACCGTATCATGAGCGCAGCGCAAGCAAAGGAATACGGAATTATTGACCTGGTTATCAAGCAACGTGAGTAGGCCTGAACAAAAGAGCGTTTAATGTGACGGTTGATTTTCCGAATTGCCTCTGGCGCATTACACATAACTGATATGAACAGTTACAACCCCTTAGTCAATCCTCGCTCTGGAGCCAGTGGAGCTTTAGACAGGCAGTCACAGCGACCTGTTTTGCGTTGCTCTTTCTGTGGGCTGGGCGAAGGGGAAGTCGCGCGGCTGTTTGAAGGCACTTCAGGATTCATCTGCGACGAATGCGTGGACGTATGCGTCCAGTTGTTATACGACTATCGCGAAATGGGGATGAGGCCGCCAAAATCAAACCAGCCTTGGTATAAAAAGCTTTTCAGCGAAGAGTCTGCCGGAGTCGCGAGTTGTAGCTTTAATGTTCACGATCGAGAGAATCCGCAAGGTGAAAGAGTCTTTCCGGGAACCAACGCGCAAATATGCGATAAATGCGTCAGAGCGTGTGAAGTGTTGAAGTCCACTCTGGTTCTCGGTGATTGACCACTTCCTCCATCATGCCGGAATCGGTTGGTTTTGATTGCTTGCGAAGGTTGAAGTCGAAAATTATGATTACGCCGATTGCAAGTAGTCCTAGAAATCAGATATCTATCCGACCATCGAAGTGCCCTAAGCGTTCTCACACAAAATAAAATGGTTCACCAAGTAACGTCGAAAATTCAAAAAGTGGAGGCCACCCGGTGATGCGAAGAGGGGAAGACACTTTACGTTGCAGCTTTTGTGGAAAAAGCCAAAACGAAGTCAAGAAGCTTATCGCCGGTCCCACCGTTTACATTTGCAATGAATGTATAGACATCTGCATTGAAATCATCAGTGACGACGCGCAGCAAGAAGCTGCGGCGACACGTCCGCCTTTGCCAAAGCCTTTAGAGATAAAAGCTTTTCTGGACGAATATGTCATCGGCCAGGAGGAAACCAAAAAGAAACTGGCGGTTGCCGTTTATCAGCATTACAAGCGTATCGAAATGATGAAGCGGCGCTCGGATGTTGAAATTCAAAAATCGAACATCTTGTTGGTTGGCCCTACAGGAACAGGCAAAACTCTGCTGGCGCAAACTTTGGCGCGAATGCTGAAAGTCCCCTTCACGATTGTTGATGCGACAACGCTGACGGAAGCCGGGTACGTGGGGGAGGATGTTGAAAACATCATTCTGAAGCTTCTGCAAGCAGCCAACGGAGATGTTGAGCGGGCGCAACAAGGCATCATTTACATTGATGAAATTGACAAGATTTGCCGTAAGGACGAGAACCCTTCCATCACCCGCGACGTATCAGGCGAAGGGGTGCAGCAGGCTTTACTGAAAATCCTGGAGGGAACTGTCGCCAACGTTCCGCCGCAAGGCGGACGCAAACATCCGCACCAGGAATTTTTTGTTGTTGATACCACCAACATACTTTTTATTTGCGGTGGGGCTTTCGTTGGGCTGGACAAGACAATTCAAAGGCGCATAGGGCAAAAGTCCATGGGGTTTGGCGCCAACATTCGCCCGATGAACAGCATTGTGAACAAGATGTCTGCGGCCAGCCTTTTAGAGCAGGTTCAACCGGAAGATTTGATCCGGTATGGGCTGATTCCTGAATTTGTCGGACGCCTGCCCGTCGTGGGCACGCTGCATGAGCTTGATGAAGCGGCGATGATTGAAATTCTGACCCAACCGAAGAATGCTTTGACCAAGCAGTATCAACGGCAGTTTGAGTGGGATGGAATCAAATTGCGCTTTACCGATGATGCATTGCAGTTGGTTGCGCGTTTAGCCTGTGAACGCAAAGTTGGCGCTCGCGGGTTACGGATGATTCTTGAAGAGCTGATGCTTGAAGCAATGTACATGCTGCCGAGTCAGAAGAAGATCAAGGAATTCATGATCACGGCAGAAATGGTTGAAAGCCGCCAAACAAACTTTCCCCTTGAAAAGGCTGGATAAGCCAGCGCATCGGCGGCTGCATACGAATTAAAGTTCGCTTTTAACACTGGGCTTTTGAATAGAAAGCGAACTAGCATTGTTTTTCCCAACCA
This sequence comes from uncultured Heliomicrobium sp., assembly GCA_964383955.1. Lineage (GTDB taxonomy): Bacteria > Acidobacteriota > Blastocatellia > RBC074 > RBC074 > RBC074. The sequence goes on from CAYLJQ010000061.1 coordinate 15,517, forward strand.
CGATACAAAGTCGTTGTCGGCGGACTACGGCAATTTCCCAAGCACAAACAGCGATTACGCGGTGAATCCGGCAAGGCAAATGTTTTTGCTTTGGCTGCTTGAGCCCAATCGGCGTTTTGCGCGAATAGGTTTAACGAAAAGGTTTGCTACTTTTTTTGAGGTTTAACACATTATGAAAGAGTTCCACGATGGTACGCCCGACGATGTTGCCCGATACCCAATGGTACCGATTCGTGAAGTGGTAGTCTTTCCACACACAAAAGCAGCCTTTGTAATTGGCCGACCTTCATCAGTGCATGCTCTGGAATCGGCGCTCACGGGTGACCGGATCATCTTCCTTGCCACGCAACACGATGCCACCGTGGAAGACCCGACTCCTGATCAGATATATGCGTATGGCACGCTGGCTTACATCTCCAACAGCATGTACAAAGCTGAAGACGCGACAATCAAAGTCCTGGTCGAAGGGCGCGAGCGCGCTCAAGCAATGCGCTTTGAAGAGCAAGATGGTTATCTGATGGCGACAGTTCGCCGCGCCCCGGTTGTGGCTGAAAACAACAAACGACTTGCCCCTTTTGTGTCGAAGGTTGTGGGTTTGGTTGAGCAGTATTTGAAAGTTGCCCAGGAAGGAAACTTCGATCAAATTCAGGCTGCGCTACGGGCTCCCAGTCCAGGTCAAATGGTGGATCAACTTGCCGACAAGATGAAACTGGACCTGCCAGACAAGCAATCCCTGTTGGAAATTTATTCGGTTCAGGCGCGTCTGGTTAAGATGGCGGAGCTTCTGGAAATGGAGATCGAAAAGGTAAATCTGGATCGAACCATTCAAACCCGCGTCAAGCGCCAGATGGAAAGCCAGCAGCGAGAGCATTATCTGAACGAAAAGATCAAGGCGATCTACAAGGAGCTGGGCCGTAAGGACGACCGCGCTGAAATCGAAGAATTAAGAGAAAAAATCGAAAAGGCCGGAATGACCGAAGAAGCCAAAGAAAAAGCTTTGGCTGAATTGCAGCGACTGGAGCAGATGCCCCCGATGTCAGCCGAAACCACAGTTTCGCGAAATTACCTGGATTGGCTGCTGGCTGTTCCCTGGACAGTATCCAGCGAAGAGAAAAACGACATCATTGCCGCGCAAGAAGTGCTTGACGAAGATCACTATGGACTGGAAAAAATCAAAGAACGTATTCTTGAATACTTGGCCGTTCGCCAATTGGTTGAAAAACCGCGCGGTTCGATTCTTTGTTTCGTTGGGCCGCCTGGCGTCGGCAAAACCAGCCTTGGGCGTTCAATTGCCAATGCCAGCGGTCGCAAATTTATTCGGTTGAGTTTGGGCGGAGTGCGGGATGAAGCCGAAATCCGTGGGCATCGCCGAACTTATATTGGCGCATTGCCAGGGCAAATCATCCAGATGATGAAGAAAGCTGGAACGGTCAATCCGCTAATTCTGTTGGATGAAGTGGATAAACTCGGCAGAGATTTTCGAGGGGATCCAGCAGCGGCGCTTTTGGAAGTTTTGGATCCAGAGCAGAACCACTCCTTTCATGACCATTACTTGGATGTTGAATATGATTTGTCGCAAGTAATGTTTATTGCCACAGCCAATGTTTTACATACGATTCCTCCGGCACTGCAAGACCGGTTGGAAGTCATCAAGCTTGCTGGTTATACGGAGCGGGAAAAGATGGAAATCGCCAAACGCCATCTGGT
>CAYLJQ010000062.1:0-16959 GCA_964383955.1 uncultured Heliomicrobium sp.
ATTGGCCACACTGTGCCGCCTAATGCGCCATTCAGATCCGTGAGTGATGGCAGGCAAATCGCATAAATTCGCCTGATTTTCTTTTTAGCCTTGCTGGCATTGCATTTGCCCCTCCTAGAGACAAGCGCAGGATTGTTTGCTGGCACTTTGCGCAAATCCACTTCATCTCTTACGGAGGAAAACTAATGGGAGACTTTTATCAAACTGGATTGGTGGCTACTTTTCATCGCTTGGGTCAGTCCAACCTCGAGCGGCTCGAGAGAGAATTGCTGGGCTTTGCCAGGCAGCGCCCGATGGCGCTTGTTCTGCCCTCGCTTTATTCCGAACTGGAAGGTCCGGCGCTGCCGGGAATCATCGAAGAATTGAAACATGTCAAATACCTCAATCAGATTGTTGTTTCGCTGGACCGCGCCGACGCTAAACAATTTCAATATGCGCGTGAATTCTTTGGCCGCTTGCCACAACGCCCGGTAATTGTCTGGAACAGCGGGCCGCGTATGACGGCGCTCTATGAAAAACTGGAAGCGGCTGGAATGCGAGTCGGGCCGAGCGGCAAAGGGCGTTCGTGCTGGCTTTCGTATGGTTACATTCTGGCGCGCGGCGAAAGCCAGGTAATCGCGCTGCATGATTGCGACATCGTGAATTACTCACGAGAATTGCTGGCGCGGTTGGTGTATCCGGTCGCCAACCCGCGCACAGACTATGAATTCAGCAAAGGCTTTTACGCGCGTGTAACAGATCGAATGTATGGACGCGCGACGCGGCTGCTGATGACGCCACTGATTCGCTCATTGGAAGAGATCGTTGGGCATATAGAATTTCTGCGCTATCTGGACAGCTTTCGCTATCCGCTGGCGGGTGAATTTTGTATGCAGGCTGATTTGGCTCGCGCAAACCGCATTCCAAGTGATTGGGGATTGGAGATCGGCGTGTTAGCCGAAGTTCGCCGCAATACCTCGATCAAGCGAGTCTGTCAGGTTGGTATCGCCGAAACTTACGAACACAAGCATCAGGAACTTTCGCCCTGCGATCCGGAAAAAGGCTTGCTCAAAATGTGCGTTGATGTGAGCAAGACGCTCTTTCGCACACTTGCCGCGCAAGGCGTGGAGTTGACACTAGGACGATTCAGAACCTTGCAGGCCACCTATGTCCGGATGGCGGAAGACACGATCAATCGTTATCAGGGCGATGCCTGGCTCAACGGGCTGCAATTCGACCGCAATGCCGAAGAGACGGCTGTGGACACCTTCGCCCGGGGCATACGCATCGCCGGAGAGAAGTTTTTTGAAGACCCGCTCGGCGTACCGCTGATCCCGAATTGGAATCGGGTAGCCTCGGCGCTCCCTCATTTCATGGAAGAACTGTTGGCGGCGGTTGATGCGGATAACAATGGGAAATGATGATGAAAGCGAAGAGCCAATTGATTATCTATACCGATCTTGATGGCACGCTTTTGGATCATCATAGCTATGAGGCTGATGCGGCGATGCCCGCCTTGCGCACGGCGCAGCAATGCGGCGTTCCAATAGTGTTTTGTTCAAGCAAGACGCGCGCGGAAATTGAAGTATTGCAGCGGGAGTTGGGAGTCCATCATCCCTTCATCGTGGAAAACGGTGGTGCTGTTTATGTGCCGGGTGGATATTTCCCTTTCGAGCTTGAACGAAGCAAGCATCGTGAGACTTACCAGGTAATCGAACTGGGCCTGCCTTATGAAAGACTGGTGACGGCCTTGCGGCTTCTACGCTCGCACTTGCCGTACCGCCTGGCTGGATTTAGCGATTTGACCGCGGAGGAAGTGGCGGATGCCTGCGAGTTGACTTTAGCTGTATCGCAGCACGCCAAAGCGCGTGAATATGACGAGCCGTTTCGTTTGCTGGCGGCCACACCTGAAGCCGAGCGCGCCGTGCAGCAACAGATTAAACAGGCCGGGTTGCATTGCTCGATTGGTGGGCGCTTCTGGCATCTGCATGGCAACAACGACAAAGGATTGGCTGTCAAACTGCTCTCGTCGTTCTACCGTCGAGCCTTTGGCCGCATCTTCACGGTCGGACTCGGCGATAGTCCGAACGATGCCCCATTGCTGGAGGCAGTGGACTGGCCCGTGCTGGTGCAGCGACCAAATGGGACTTTTGCCGATGGGTTGGCGCAACGAATCCCGCAACTCAATTTCGCGCAAGCAATTGGACCGAGCGGATGGAATGCCACCATCAGTTATGTTTTGAATCGGATTCAGATAAATGACACAGAGGACTGCAGTGCCGCCGCGCAAGGAGCCAGTCAAGATTTGTAAATGCATCAAAAATAAAAAGGAGAGAGTATATATATGAACAATTTGAACAAGGAAGACCTGCGCCCGCTGCTGAATCAAGCCGGACAATGGTGCCTGTCGCTCTATCTGCCGACGCATCGCACGGGACCGGAAATGCGTCAGGATCCAATCCGTTTGAAGAATTTGTTGCGCTCCGCCGAAAGCCAACTGCTCTCGTTGGGCGTGGAAGAAGACACCGCACGAAAATCGTTGCGCCCCGTGCAAGGGTTGCTGGCCGACGAAAAGTTCTGGCAGCAACAACGCGAGGGGTTGGCGCTGTTTCTCAGTCAGGAGTTATTCAGTTACTACAACCTGCCGCTTGAGGTACCTGAATTAGCCATTGTCACGGAACGCTTTCATCTGAAGCCCTTGCTGCGCCTGCTTGGCAGCACGGGAAACTATTACCTGCTGACGCTCAGCCAGAAACAGGTCAAGCTGTTCGAGGGCACGCGCTACAGCCTGCAAGAGTTGACGTTACCGGGCTTGCCCACGAACATTGCCGAAGCCTTCGGAGAAGAAGAGGGGCAGCCGCAATTGCAGGCTCATAGCGCGGCGCAGGGCGCGGTCATACACGGGCACGGCGATGCGGGCACACAGACGAAAGGCCGGCTTCTGCGCTTTTTCCGCCAACTCAACAAACATCTGCGCGAGTATCTGGCAGACAATCAGGCGCCGCTTGTGCTGGCGGGCGTCGAATATTTGCTGCCGATCTACCGTGAAGCCAACACCTACCCGCACTTGCTGGCCGAAGGAATTCACGGCAATCCGGAACACCTGCCCGCCGCTGAGTTGTTGCAACAGGCGTGGGCGCTCGTGCATCCGCAACACCTGAGGCAGCGCGAACAGGCCGCTGACCTTTATCACCAGATGCTGGGTACCGGGCGTGCGACTAACCGAGTTGGTGAAACCCTTACCGCCGCCACACAAGGCCGCGTCGCCACGCTTTTCGTGCCGGTCGGCGTACATCGTTGGGGAAATTTCGACGCGGCGGAACAGAGGTTTGAAATGCGCACCGAAGCGCAGCCCGGCGATGAAGATCTGCTCGATCTGGCTGCGCTGCAAACGCTGGCGCATGGGGGCAAGGTCTACGCCGTGAAACCGGAACAGATGCCAGCCAACGCTCCGGTCGCTGCAATCTACCGTTATTGAGGGTTGAAAGGCCAGAATCGCGGGATCAAGGCCAATGCCAGGATTGCCAGAATCAGATCCAGCACCAGACCCATTCTGACAAAATCGCGGGCGCGGTAACCGCCGGGACCATAAATCATCAGACTGGTTTGATACCCAATCGGCATCGCGAACGCGGCGGACGCGCCGAAGGTCACTGCTACCAGCAGCGTTGTCGGATTGATTCCCATCTGTGCCGCCGCTGTCAGAGCAAGCGGGCCGAGCAGCGCGACCGTGCCGCTGTTCGACATCAGTTCCGAGATTACCACCGAGACAAGAAAGAACCCGGCCAGCACAACGTATGGCCCCGTCACGCCAGTCAGACCGGCGACGCCTTTCGCCAGCATCGCGGTGTGCCCCGTTTTTTCCAGCGCCATGCCGAGCGCCAGCGAGCCAGCGAGCAGAAATACCAGGCTCAAGTCAATCGCCTGGTAAACTTCGCGCGGACGCAGGCAGCCGGTCAACATCATCACTACGCACCCGGCAGTGGCCGCCGTCACGATGGGCAGCAGACCGAAGGAAACCGTCAGCACGACTGCCAGCAGAGTCAATAACGTAATGGCCATTTTGCCGGTCCGCATCTCTGGTGGAGTCAGCGTGCCCAGCACCAGGAAACCGGGTTTGTCGGCCAGTTCTCTGAGCGCTTGCTGATTGCTTTCGACCAACAACACGTCGCCCGCGTGCAATGGATTTGTGGAGGGACGCTCATTGACGTGTCCGCTTCGCCTGAGCGCCAGCACAATGGCGTCGTAATGTTCGGCGAATCGCGCGGCTTTCAACGTCTGGCCGATCAATCCAGAAGGAGTCAGCACGACAATTTCGGCCAGAATGGTTTTATTCTCAGCACAATTTGTCGTTTCTTCCGGGCCAGCTTCAGTTGACGTGCCGTATGACAAAATCTGTTGATGATGTTTCTGATCCGTGGTCGCCAACACCGATTTGGGGCGGTGCGGCTCCAGCCCTGCTTGCCCGGCCAACGCCAGCACCTTGTTGACCGGCCCTGAAACGCGAAGCGAATCTCCGGCCAGATAGGTCGTCCCCACGCCGTCAATGTCAATCACCTGACCACCACGCGCCACGCCAAGCAACCGCAAGTCATAATCACGTTCGAGCATGAAGGCCGAAATGTCGCGTCCGATCCATAGCGATCCCGGCTGCACGATCAATTCCACCAGATACCGCCCAGCGCTTTCCCACTTACCCTCTTCTCCCTGCCCGTTGCGCGGTAGAAAACGGCGACCGACAAAAAGCATGTAGGCATAGCCCACTGCCACCATCGGCAGGCCGACCTTGCCGAGTTCGAACATTGAAAAGCCCTGCAAGCCCTGCTTCAGGGCGAATTCGTGCGCGACCAGATTGGTCGAAGTCCCGATCAGCGTACACATGCCGGCCATCGTCGCTGCGTGCGCCATTGGCATCAGCACTCGTCCTGGACTCGCTCCAGTGCGTCGGCAAACTTCCATCACCACCGGAATGAAGATCGCCACCGCAGCCGTGTTGTTGATGAAAGCGGACATGCCGCCGATCAAAACCATAATCACGCCGGTCAGCAGCCATTCCGATTTTCCAAGTGGCGCGAAAATGCGCCTCGCCACCAACGTCAAAACGCCGGTTTGCTCAATTCCCGCCGACAGCACCAGCACGGCGGCGACCGAAACTGTCGCGGGATGACTGAAGCCGGAGAAGGCCTCTGTCGGTGTGAGGACTCCGGTCAGCAGCAAAGCCAGAATCGCCAGCAGCGCCGTGACATCCGGCGGGACCGTTTCGCGGACGAAGCTGTAGATGGCTGCGATCAGAATCAATAGCGTCAACGCAGCCTTGATGTTTTCGGGGGTCAGGTATTTTGCCATTTGTTTTCGATAGCTAGGGGACAGGAATTTTTTGGCGGCATGATTACTTCGACGCCGCTCACTTTTGTCTAGTCTTCGGGAGCGGGCGGTTTGATTTCGATTCCTCCGCCGTTGATGCTGCGGATGTGCAGGTCGCGCTGCGGGAAGGGGATTTCAATACCGTGCTCATTGAACTTCTCATAAATGGCGAAGTTCAGATCGCTGATGAACTGCCCTTTACTATGGACGAGATTGGTATTCCAGGCCAGCAATTCAAAGTCGAGGCCGCTGTCGCCGAAACTGCGAAACCAAACTTTTGGCGGCGGGTCACTAAGAACGTTGGGGTTGGCGCGGGCGACCTCAAGCAGCAGCTTTTCCACTTGCCGCACATCGCTGCCATAGGCCACGCCCACCTTCATATGGAAGCGCACTCTGGGGTCGGTATGGCTCCAATTGGTGACGTTGTCGGTGATGAATTTCGAGTTGGGTACGATGATCGAGATTTTGTCATTGGTCAGCACGGTGGTGCTGCGCGCGCCGATTTCGATCACATCGCCGTCCACATTGCCGACTTCGATGCGGTCGCCGTTCTTGATCGGACGTTCGAACAAAATGATCAGGCCACTGATGAAATTGTTGACGATGTTTTGCAACCCGAAACCGACGCCGATGCCAACCGCGCCAGCCAGCACATTGAGCGTTGTCAGGTTGATGCCGACTGTCTGCATGATCATCAGGAAGCCGATGAACAGCACGACGTACCGGGTGATCGTGCCGATTGCCTCGCGCGCGCCCTTGTCGAGCTGGCTTCGGGTCAGCACACGGTTAACCAGCAGGCGCCTGATTTTTCCCGCCGTGTAAAACAGCAACAGGAGCAGAATGATAAAAGATATGAATGACCAGATTGTGATCGGCGTCTCGCCAATCTTCAGAATCGGAAAGTCGAGAAAACCTCTGATCTGAACCAGCCAGTACTTAATTGTCTCCATTCAATCCTCCGCGTTCATCGGGATGGTCTCAATGCTTCGGCATCACTTATGCCGCCGTTTTGATTCTCAGGCTGATGGTGCGCTTTAAGCCTTTGCCATTGGTAGCGTGAATACGCCCGCGGGCGATCTGCCATTTCGTGGCCAGATAATCGCCGACGGCCTGCGCCCGTGCTTCGGCTACGCCTGCACGCTCGCGCTCTTCCTGATTTGAGGCAACCTCGATCTGCAACTGCGGATGCTGCTGCAAAATCTCTCCGGCGCGGTCAATGCTCCCGGTCAGCGCGGCAGTCAGTGCCGTCTGATTGCGCGGGATGGATTCCGTATCGAAGGAGTCGAGAATGCGGGTGCATTTGATCAGCGCCGCCGGGTCATTCAATCGAGTTCGCACATCTTCGGCAATCAGCGCCTGCGCATCCGCCGTTATCTCGTGGTCACCCAGGTAATAGATATCTACCCCTAATGTCCCGGCTGATGAAGTCACAACCTGGTAATCAATTACTCGCGCCGGGGGAGGCAGGCGCAGCCCGTTCAGCGCTGTCTGCACGCCCTGTCCGAAACTGGCGCGCAACTGTGCAAGGTTGGGTGGGGCCTCAATCAGCTCCGATTCTCGCGCCCGGACCGGCAGCAAGCTTGCCGCCGTCGGAATTTCGAGCAAATTCACCTCGACAGCATCCGGCGGCTTTCCCAGCCGTGAGGCAACCAGGCGCGTGTACTCGCTCCTTTCCGCAGGTGTAAAAGGCTGGCTGGTAAAAACGCGCAACGCGAGCGTGACCTTGCCGCTCGCGTCTGAAATCACCATCCGGTCAAGGACTGCTCGCTGGCTGCCGTCTGGAAGAATTGCAAACTGCCGCTGCCAATAATCTGTGGCAATGCGCCGGACGTTATTCTCCTGTCTTTTTGTGGCGTATTCCTGTTTAAGCTGGCCGAGCGAACGGCTCAAGGGGATCAGAAGTAAAAGAAAAGGGATCAAAATAATCAGGAAGCGCCCCCAGATGCCGCCAATCGTCCCGACTCTTTCCGGGATGCGCAGATGCCTGATTATGCTCTGCACTCGTTCGCTTTCAGCATCGGTCTGTCGCCATTCGAGGGCCTTCTCTCTGGCGCTACGCGAGCCGATCCTCAAGGCCAGAAAAACCACCATGGCCGTGAAGGTGATCGCCACCAGGTTTGTCAGAAACAGCAACCCGCCACCTAGTGCCGCGCGCAATCCTTCAGCCCTGTCCAGACTCAGGGCCAGACCAAAGCCATATCCGACCACACACAGCGGCGGCATCAACGCGACAGCAATCGCGACGCCGGGGATCGAAGTCACTACCCCCTTCACTTCTTTACAGATCGCCAACGAACCGACCGCGCCTGAAAAGAGCGCCACTGCCAGATCCAGCGTATTGGGCTGCGTGCGCGCGGCAATCTCAGCCGTCATCTCCTTGAATGGCAGCAGTCCGACCAGCAGCACCGAGAATATAATCGCAGCCAAACAGCTCAGCGCTAAAATTCCCACTGCGCGCAATCCCAAAATCAAATCGCCCGCGGCAAAGGCCAGTCCGCTGGCCAGAATCGGTCCCATTAACGGGGAAATCAACATCGCGCCGATAATTACCGCTGGACTGTTCAACACCAGCCCCAGCGTGGCAATTCCGGCAGCGAATATCAGTTGTAGCCAGTAGGCCGGATCGTGCAGCGTTGCGGATTTCGACAGTTCCAGATAAATCTCTTCCTTCCGCTGTGACGACACACCCAACTTTGTTGCAAACCAACGGCTCCACTTCGTGATTGGCCGCATGGAGGTTGTTACCTCACCAGTTTCGCTCATCCCAAACACTCCTTTCCTACAGTCACTGTCATTTTCGACCCTCTTCAACTTTCAATAAACTCGGATTCAGCCAGAAGCATTTCACACGGCCTTGGCAAGGCCGATGCCATAAACCTTGACGCAATTCAAAAGACAACAAAGAGCATCCGGCCTTTAACCGATCCATCTGCGTTATTCCGTCGTGCTCTTGATCAAAGGCGTTCATGCCGGGCACCAAGACTTTCCGAATTCCCAGCTAGCGGGATGGTCCCAATGTTGCGAACGGCACCAGTGAGTCCCGAATTGCCACACAACCCACAATGGAATCTCGCCATGTGATGAGCAAGAAGCTTGTGGAACCCTGATTTTATTGCGTTCAAGTGATCTTACTGTAATGGCATCAGTCTTGCATCTATTACCGGAGAAAGAATGGCGAACCTGAAGGCGGCGATATGCTGCCGCCAAGCTTTGGAATCGAAGGGATGAGAAATGAAAACAGTTGGCGCCATAAACATAGAAAAACAACTAAAGGGATGCGTGGTACTCGATGAGAAAACGGCAGGGAAGTTGGGACAGGTATCCGATGCCCTCATCCATCCCTCGCGCGGGACAGTGCTGGGATTGCTGATCTGCAATGACGCAGGCATCGAGAAAATACTTTCGGCAGAAAGCTTCGTCATTCACGACGAAGCCAAAGCCGTAATTGCTCTCGATCCTCCGCGCGTTGATGGAACTGAAGTAGAACGAATTCTAAATGAAGGAGTGCGCGCCATTGAGAAGTTGCTTACCGCCGAGATCGTTACGCAGGACGGCCGGCTGCTGGGCCAGATCAATGACATCTATTTACAAAACGTAACGCTGGATTCGCTGCCGGTGATCTATTACATCACGGCATCGTTCTGGCAGCGGCTCACCGGCGGCGGGTCTTATCTCGCCGGTAGTGTGCCTTCTCATTACTCTTACACCGGCAGCCGCCTGATTGTGCCCGCTGATGCCAAACAGCGAGACGCCCGACGCTCCCTCAAGGATTCCCTCAACTCTAGGCGGCGGGAAATAAACATAGTCTGAGCGCTGGCTTATTTCCCGTCGCCAATGAGTCAATCAAGCTTTGTCCCCGGCCCGCATCACAACTCGAAAGGAGTTGTCATTGGCGATCAACATGACAGTCGGCGCGACCGGCGCATCCTCAGCTAGATAAAGGCTGGTCATTTTCTCCCAGGCGCTGGCGACAACGAATCTCTGAATTGCGGACGAACTTCGACAGCGAGCGATTCGCAAACATAATGCTCGTAATCACGACCAGCACGCCAATCACTGCGGCCACGAATTTGCCGATATTCGGATCGAAGAGTCAGCGGTCAACAAAATCAGTCATGCCTTTTCTCCTCGTTCATTCTCATTCGTCATTCACCATTCGGGCTTTGACCCGGAAGCGCGAAGCCATAACCGCGCCATCGCTGCAAAATCCCCCGGCGCAAAAATTCGGCTTTGGCTCGCATCGTGATGTCGCTTTGCAAACGCGGCTCGAAGCGGTGGTCGTAGACGTAGGCTTTGACCCGAACGACCAGATACGGTGCATGCTGAAAATGATCCTGCAAGAGAACGACTACGGGTTTCGCCAGCAGCAGATAAGGCGAACTGTAGGCCGCTTCGTAACCGATCTCCAAGGCCTCGGTCGGGTCGGTATCGTGCGGCACGTAAAGGTCCGTCACGACCTGGCAATCGGGCACGCCGCCATTGGCGTTCCAGGCTTTGCCGCTGAGAATGTCGTTGTTTGGAATGGTCACGCGCGTGTCGTCGGGCGTGGTCAGTTTGGTGCTGCGCAATCCGATATGATCAATCTCACCGTATGCGTCTCCAATCTTGACGCGGTCGCCCAGTTGATACGGGCGATCCACCAGAATCACCAGCCCGCCGATGATGTTCTTAACAAGGTCCTGCGCGCCGAGTCCGAGTGCGATGCCGACCGAAGCCAGCACCGCCAGCAGCGTGTCGCGCGACGGCGAAAAGATATTCAGCACAACCACCGTGCCGACCAGCCACAAACCAAAGCGCAACGCCGGCGCGAGCAGCTTGAAAAAGAAGCGCGCGCGGGGCGCCTGCTTCGACAGTGTTTCCACAACTGCATTGCTTACCCGCACTAGCAGCCAGGTCGCCGCGACGGCCAGTGCGGCATAGAGCATGTTTCGGCCTGTGAATTGGGTCAGAAATTCAACCAGGTTTTCCGTTATTTGAAAAATCAGCAAGAGTGCGTTCATAGACTTTGCCTCGCGTAGTTACAGCAGATTACGCCGATAGAGCGCTTCCTTGACGACGCGCAGCGCTTCGGGGCGAATGCGGAAGCCGGGCCGTCCAGGGTCCTGTTCAATGATTTCACGCGCCAGCAGTTCATCAATCTGCGCGCGGCTGGCAGCCAGGCTCTTTTGGAAAATGGTGGCATGTTCATCCGCCATCAGGCTGCCGTGCTGCAGCACCGCGACCAGCGTGAACAGGTCGTCAGTATCCAGCGCGTCAATCACTGGCGTCAGATCGGGCGCGGCCAGCGGTTTCATCAACAGCGTGCCCGCTCGCGCAGCTTCGATTTGGCCCAGCCAGATTTCAAAGGCCGTGCGAAAGACTCCGGCGGACTCCCGGGCCAGTTGATCGAAGAAAATCGCTTCGGGATCGGCCTGCCCGCGCAGCCGGTTTCTGAGCCGGCCGACAATCGTGCGCGCTTCAGGCAGCAGCGAGAATTGCAACCGCAAACCCGACAGGTTGTGGCGCAACAGGATGGCATCGCGCAAAGCATCGCGCGCGGCGCTGGCGGCGTTGATGCGATGCGAAAAGCTCTGCCCAGTCGAAACTGATGCGTCGAGAAAGCGAAAGGCAATTTGATTTGTCACGACAATCCAGAGTGTGTTGCCACAGGTTGCGGCGATCAGCCGCTGCAAATCACGCATTGCCGCGTAATGACCGATCTGCCGCAGGAACGACCGCTCCAGTTCTTCCAAAACCACGACACGGCGCCGTTCGTTGAGCGCCTGTTCGAGTTGCGCCGGATCATCCAGGCCGAGCAGTTTTGCCAGAAATTCGCGTAACTGGCCGGCATTCGACAAGCGTTCATTGAATTCGCCGCGCACGATCTCCAGTCCTTCCAGCGGGCGCTTGATGGCGCAGTTGATCAGGCTGGTTTTGCCGCTGCCTCGCTCGCCGATGATCAAGACGGCCACCGAACGTCCCACTTCCCACATCGCGCGCGCATCACCAATCGCTTCCATCTCGCGGTCGCGCCCGACCAGAAAGCGCGGGTCTTGCACCGCTTCAAACCGGAACAGGCGGCGGTAAATTGCGGGCAGTTCTTTCGTGCTCAGGTCGGCGGTGAATTCCTGCGGCAGGAAAGGCCGCACGATGACCTCTCCCGCTTCCGGTGAAGGCTCGGGAAGCCAGCCAATGTAGATCAGGAAACTTTGTCCCGCTTGTTGCAGCGTCCGCAGCGAAAGGCGCAGCAATCGGTTTGTTGCTTCAAGCGCGCGGCGGCTTCCGATGGCGAAACCCTGTTGTGCCCCCTGCTGGCCAAGATAAGCGAAAGCTCCAAGCCGGTTGCGGCTCAGGATCAGGCGGTTTTCGCCGAAGACCTTTGCCAGTGCCCGCGTGAAGCGGGCATCGGCATCAGTCAGGGATTCTTTCGTTTCGTTGCGGTGAAATTCGAGCAGTGAAACCGCATTCTGCAAAGCTTCCAGTGCGATTTGCGGATCGCCTTTCTGTTCTGTCTCTTCTGCGGTCAGGCCAAAAGCGACGACTTCGCGAGCCTGTTCGACCACTCGCACCAAATGGTGATGGCCGGCTTCGACTTCGGCAAAGGTCGAAACCAGTTCTTCGCGCCCGCTTCGCTCGAAGGCTTCGCGAGCGGTCGCGGCGGGACGCAATTCCTTCGGTTTTGCCCAGCGGCGCGGCAAGGCCGAAAACTTCGTCAGGATGCGCACGCGCTCCGGCAGATTTCGCCACGCACCTTCCAATCTCGTTTCCAGTTCAGCCATTCTGCTCGACGCCGGAACAACATCCGCATTCGGCGGCGGAACATCTGTTTGCGCGCCGCCTGATAAGCTGTTACGCAGCCAGCCGATGAAACAATCAAGCTCCGCCAGCAGTTGGCTGCGTTCCTCGGCCAGACCATCCAGCCCGCTCTGCGACAGCCTGAGAATAGTGTCTTCACTGCGTTCCAGAGAATGTTCAAATCCGAGTTCGTCTTCGATGGAACGCGCCTGTTCACTCCAATGGGTCACGTAGGCGGCTCGCCACTCGCCTGAAGTTGGCGATTTGATTTTGCGTCGCCAGGCGACATTCTTCAGCAGCGGGCGGGCGAATTGCACGGCCATGCCCGCCGACCAATGGCGCCAATCAGACAACGCGCTTTCTGCCTGCCGTACGAGCCCTGCGGCATTGACCACTTCAGCTTTACGCGCCGCGGCTTCCCGTTGCGGCGAAGGCTCTCCTTGTGCGGCGCAATCCAGCGCCTCGCGCCGCACCTCCCAATCGCTTCGTATCTGCTGAATGGCTTGCGCTAGCGTCATCAGAAACCGGCCTTCGATGCTGGCTCGCTGCATTGTCAGCCGCTGGGCATCGGCCGTGATGGTTGCGCGCAGAGGCAGCGCGTACTGTTTGCGTCTGAATCCGGCCACGCGCCGCGCCATCCCCGTGGTGACGTGCCGCCCCAGTAATTCCATTGTCAGCGGCCCGTTCGTCAAAACCGATTCCGGCAGCGACCTGATCAACTCCGCCAGGCTGCGGTCATAACTGTCAATCGCCAGCATTGCCCGTTTATAAGGCCGCCTGCGCTCCCACTGCGCCATCGGTTCAATCAGCAGTTCACGCGCTGCCTCCGCACGCTCTCGCTGAAATGCGTCCAAATCAGCCGTGACCAGCGTGGCTGGGCCGACGATGTTGAGTTGCTTCAATTGCCTGTCAAGGATCGCGCTGACATCGCGCCAGCAACCTTCAAGCTCCTGCGCCAGGCGCGAATTGATGGCGTTGAGCCGTTCGGAAAATCTCGTCCAATTTTCTTCCAGTGAATGCTGTCCCAGATTCAGTGCCTGCATTTAATCTCGCCCTCCGGCAAGTTTATCAACCAACCGCTGGGTGCAATTGGGTCAGTGCCGCGAGCGATACTTACCCAATTCATGTGCTTCAATTTCGGGCTGACCCTGTGGGAATTAGCCACATCAGTCACAGCTTTGCCTGTGGCAATTTGCCCGCAACGCGTTTGGTTGAAGCGTTCCCAGCCCACTCAGCTCCCACGCCCCTCTGAAATAAGCACGGTAAAACGCTTCCTTCTGGTGTATTAGCGGCATGCTAAATGGCATACCGTTTGCTCTCATGTCAGACAGGAAGTAAAGCGGCAGACGACTTTTAATTGTGTGTTGCGACGGTCAGGTATGCATAGTTTCTTTTCCCGCCGAGCGTCATTATCAGCCACTGCTTCGGAATAGAGAAGGTGACAATGAAAAGGGGAAAACTTATGTTGAAAGGAATGCCAAAGGAAAGAGACCCAACCACCAGGGCAGAGCATATGTTTGAGCGATGGCTCTGGTCGGAACTGGTGAGATTGAAATATTGGATTTTCGCCGGAGCCTTGCCATTCACTGTGCTGATCGCCATTGCTCTGTATTCTTTGTCATAACTTCTGACCCAGCATCGGTCGCAATCAACAAAACGCAAACGAGGGAGATTTTTTATGCCGGAAAAAGATGGATTTACTCAAAGGAGGATGGCGATGGAAGAAGGATACTTCCGGAAGAAGGAACAAGAACTCATTGAACAAATTCGCAGCCGCGCGGCAAAACAGGCGGAGCGCCAGGAATTGGCTGAAGCCGTGGGCATTGCGGATGAAGACATTCTGGCTACGCTGCAAGAGTTGGGCTACACGCGCGAAACAGTCAAGCTCTTGCATCTGGTCCCGCTGGTGCAGATCGCCTGGGCCAGCGGAAGCGTTACGCCGCGCGAGCGTGAGATGGTGTTGCGCCTGTGTGAATGGCGGAGCGTGGAAAAAGACAGCTTGGCCTGGGAGCAGTTGAACCACTGGCTTGACGAACGCCCGTCGGACGAATTCTTCCTGACAACGCTAAGGATCATACGTCACTTGCTTGAGGTTCAAACGGTGAATGAGCGCGTCGCGGGCAGGACTGACTTGATCAGTTTCTGCATTCGCATTGCTATGGCCTCGGGCGGCTTCATCGGCATCAGCAGTAAAATTTCTGAAGGAGAGCAGTTGGCGCTCGATCAAATTGTCGAAGAGATAACCAGGAAAAACCCGGCAGCGGTGGGGCAGGTAGTGGGAATTATTGAAGCTGCTTAACCGGCCCGCCTTGATCGTCAGTAGATCAGACGCCGTAATGCTTTCCATCGTCTGGATGATATGATCCGCAGGCAAGCCTGATTATCATTTCAAAAAAGTGGGAAGCACAATGCCGACATCACTGCTGATTTTCTTGGACACGTCTTCCGTCCCTGGGGACGAAACGCATTTCTCGATTACCGTACTGATTGCCTTGTTGCTGGTTGCCTCGGGCGTGGCGATGGCGACCAAATGGGTGCGATTGCCTTATACGCTGGCGCTGGTGGTAGTGGGACTGGTCATCAGCCCAATGCACTTTCTGCCGGTGGTCCACGTCTCGCCAGAATTGATCCTGCTCGTCTTTCTGCCCGCGCTGCTGTTTGAAGCCGCCTGGAATCTGAAGCTTCAACACCTGCGCGAAAACATTCTGCCAATCCTGACACTGGCAACCGTTGGCGTCGGCCTTTCAGTCGGTGTTATTGGCGTGATTTTGCACTATGGTATCGGGTTGGGATGGTCTTCCGCATTGATCTTCGGCTCCATTATTTCCGCGACCGATCCGGTGTCGGTGCTTGCGCTTTTCAAAAAGCTCGGCGCGCCAAAGCGGTTGACCACCATTATCGAAGGCGAAAGCCTCTTTAATGACGGCACTGCGGTCGTTGTTTTCCGCATCCTGCTGGGCATTGTCGCCGGTACGACTGCGTTCAATTCAACCGGGCAGGTGATCTTCAGTTCCGTGCGGGAGTTCTGCATCGTGGTTTTTGGCGGCCTAGCCGTCGGCGCCATTATCGGCGTCACCGCTTCGAAGCTGACCTCCTATTTCGATGACCACTTGTTGGAAATCACTCTCACCACCATCGTGGCGTACGGCTCGTTCCTGCTGGCTGAAGAGATGCATGTTTCACCGGTCATCGCTGTTCTGGTCGCCGGACTGATTCTTGGCAATTACGGTCGCCAGAAAGGCATGTCGCCAACGACGCAGGTCGCGGTCAATTCGTTCTGGGAGTACGCTGCCTTCGTCGTCAACTCACTTGTTTTCCTGCTGATCGGTCTGGAAATCCAGGTCACGGCATTGTCGGAAAACCTTGGCGCGATTGCTTGGGCGGTGGCGGCTATGCTGGGCGCACGGATCATCACAGTTTACGGCCTGATGGGCCTGATGAGATTGCCCAATCTGCGCTCCGAGCCGATCTCCTTACGGTGGCAGCACATTTTCTTCTGGGGAGGATTGCGTGGCTCGCTCTCAATCGCACTCGTACTGAGCTTACCGGTGACGCTGCCGGGCAGGCAAACATTGGTGACAATGGTCTTTGGTGCGGTGATCTTCAGTTTGCTTGTCCAAGGCTTGACGATCTCGCCGCTCCTGCGCTGGCTGAAAATTTCCACGCCACAGCCGGAACTCCAGGCTTACGAAGCTGCGCGCGGAGGATTGCTGGCAGAGATAGCGGCGGTTGCCGAACTCGACCAATTGCGGGGTCAGGGCCTGGTTACGGAGCGTGTCTATCAGGCGATACAGCCGGAATTGGAACACAGGCGGGAGGCACTATCGCGCCGTCTCAGCCAATTCGATCTGACCGACCAGGAGGTTGACATCGAGTTGAAAAATCGGATGCTGCGCCATCTGATCGCCGTCAAGAAAGCACGGCTCGCTGGTCTGCTTCACGAAGGGCTGCTTTCGGAAGAGACCTACCAGGAATTGATTCAGACGCTGGACGCCGACTTAACGCAATCGCCAGGTGAATTTGCTTCGTCACCAGCGCAAATGGTATCCCCGGGTTCCGGGTGATTTTCTTTACCTTAGACGGAGCACCTGCGGCTTGTTGCCTGCCGGTGTCCAATCGGTCCAAGTGTTCGCTACCAGCCCAAAACTTTGCGTGTCCTGAAAACGGCCTGCTTTTGACGTGACCCCCGCAAGCGAAACCAAACTCCGGGTGAGAGGGTCAAACACGGCGGCTGAACAGTAGCGCCGCTTAGGACGCGCACTGTCCCCCCGTGGCGCAAACCACAACGCCGAGGAATTTTATGAGCGAAAAATATTGATTCATAACGTTCATTCGTTGAAACAAACACCCAACTGCCGGGCCTATATCACATACCTCGGATCGTCATAATGATAAGATGCTTGATAATTATTTCCTGAGATGGCTGAGTCCTACTGAATAAGACGACCGATTACAAAAGGAATATAGATGAAGTCTGGGTAACGGAGTGGTGAGGCTAACTAATTGTTAATAACGATCCCGCAGTGGCCAAATAGAAATTCGGTAGGCATCAACCTGCTGAAAGTTCGATCCGAGATGAATTCAGCGATTCCATTCTTGCGGACACATTGTGTGGACACATTGGCGATAGGATCAGGGCAGTATAGAAACATAAGCCTTTGAATTTCAGTGCCGGAAACAGTCAGAAACAGTCAGTCGTACATTGTGGGAAAATCGAGTAGAGCTTGCTTGGGGTGCAAGAGTCCGTGGGTTCGAATCCCGCCGTCCCGACTTTTAGTTTCATATAGTTACGGGCATCTTAATGATGCCCGTATTGCTTTGCGGACACATCTGCGGACACAT
>CAYLJQ010000063.1:0-16716 GCA_964383955.1 uncultured Heliomicrobium sp.
TGGCATGCATGCTCCTTGTGAAATTGATGAGTTGATCGAAGTGCGGCGCATTCTACCTCACTGTTTGACGGGCCAAAAACCGAAGTGTAGGCTTCGTGCGTATTACGGTCTGTTTACAAATGACCTTCAAAATTCTGCTTCCACAACACAACTGACGAAAGGAATTTGTCCATGAAAAAGCTCCTTAGCATTCTCTCTGTTTTCGCGCTGATCTCAATTTTTGCGCTGTCGGCGTTGGCCCAAAACGCGTCTGTTGCGGGCGAATGGGACGCCGCGATGAATACGCCGGGCGGAACCCGCAACTTCAAAGTCAAATTCAAAGTTGACGGCGAAAAATTGACCGGTGAAGTCGGGCGCGAGACCGGTTCACTGCCCTTGACCGGAACCATCAAAGGCAAAGACATTCAATTTTCCTATACGGTCAAATACAACGAAAACGATTTGGTGCTGACCATGACTGGCAAAGTGGATGGCGACAACATCGCCGGAACGGTCAGCTTTGGCGGAATGGCCGAAGATAGCTGGAGCGCGAAACGCGCTGGCGGCGGTGCGGCTCCGGCTGGCGCGGCGGCTTCCTCAGCTTCCAGCGCCAAAATTGACGTCACTGGCGCCTGGGATGTTGAAGTCCAGACCGAACAAGGCGCTGGCAATCCCGCTTTTACGTTCAAACAGGACGGCGAAAAGCTGACTGGAACTTACAAAGGATTGCTCGGCGAATCCACACTGACCGGCACCGTAAAAGGCGACAAAATCGAATTTTCCTTCAAAGTCAGCGGCCAGTTGGAAGGCACGGTCAGTTACACCGGCACGACCGACGGAAAAACGATGAAAGGCAAACTCAGCCTGGCCGGAATGGGCGAAGGCACTTTCACCGGCAAAAAGAAGTAACCGGCAAGGCAAATTTTCGGTAAGGCTTAATCGCAGACAAGTTTCCATTCGTCATTTTCCGGTTTTCAGTTTCCATTGTTTGGAAACTGCTTTCTTCGGCGGCCTGAAATGCCAGCCGGAAAATGTTGAATGTGACTCAGGCTACAGTTTTTGTCCCTGCGTTTGAGGCAGAGTCTCTTCTTGAGCGGCCTGAACCTGCATAGTAGTATGGCCGCGATTTCAACGCGGCGCTGGCCGCGAATCTGCTTCACAAACCAAAAAGTCCATTTTTAGGAGAACATCAGTTTATGAATTCGATTACTCGTCGTGTGCTCTTGGGCTGCGCTGTGATGGTGATTTTCGCCGTCAGCGTGGTCATCGGCCAGAACAAATTCGGCCAACCGAAAAGTGTCCTCCACATTGTCACCGTCAAGTGGAAAGAAGGAACCACGGACGCCCAGAAACAGAAAGCCATTGACGGCGTCAAAACAATGGCTTCCAAATACGCTGGCATCAAAAACGTTTGGCTGAAACCGCTCAAGGTTCAGGGAACAGATGCCGTGATGGTCATGGAATTCGCGGACGAAGCCGCACTCAAGGCTTACGTGGACACCCCGGCTCAGAAAGAATGGTACGAAGCTTACATTCCAATCCGCGGGCAAAGCCAAACTCACGACATCACCAACTAATCCTATTGCGGAATGCGGATTGTGGATTGCGGACTGAATTTGATTCTCCGAATCCACAATCCGAAATCCGCACTCCGCAATTCTTCAAATGAGCACTCCCGCCACGGCACCTGAACCGGAAGCGACAAAAACGGAACAGAAACAATCCACACTGGCGAGAGTGTTTCACGCCTTCAGCTATCGGCAATTCCGCCTGATGTGGTTTGGTGCATTTACGTCCAGCGCTGGAACTCATCTGCAGGAAGCCGCGCTGAACTGGATCATTTACCAGCTCACACATAAACCTCGTTATACCGGTTATCTGCTGTTTGCCTCATCGGCGCCCATCCTGCTGTTCACGCTGGTCGGAGGCGTGCTGGCGGATCGTATTGATCGGCGGCGCATCCTGCTGGCATCGCAATGGACGCAGTTGATTTGCGCGATGGTTTTGGCAGTGCTGACGTATTTGAATACCCCGCCGATGACGCTGGTATGGAGCGCCATTGCCCTGGCATTCGTTGCCGGTTGCGCTCAGGCGTTTGGCGGGCCTGCCTATCAGGCGCTGGTTCCCACGCTGGTAGAAAAGAAAGATTTGCCGAATGCCATTGCGCTAAATTCAATTCAGTTTCACCTGGCGCGCGTTGTCGGTCCAACCATTAGCTCTATTCCCTTTGCCTTTTTTTCAAGCCAGTTGCTGGCAGCTTCGGTCGCTTTCGGATTCAACGGATTGTCGTTTCTGGCAGTAATCTTTTCGCTGATGACGTTGCGCGTTGGGTACATTCCGCAAGGCAAAGGCGACGGGATGGCCGTCGAAATGCTGCAAGGCCTGAAATTCGTCTGGCAGCAAGAGGCGCTGCGTTCGCTGACGCTTCTTTCCTTTGCGGCGACAGCCCTGGGAATGCAGGCAATGGCTTTTTTCGCCGTGCTGGCCACGGACGTCTTTCAAACTGGTGCAACAGGAAATTTCAATCTGATGGCCATTTCCGGCGCGGGTTCGGTTCTTGGCGCGCTGATCGTTGCCGGATTACATAACGTCAAAAACCGTGGGCGAGCCGCGCTGCTGATGCAAATCGCTTTTGGCATCACCATCATCGCCTTCACTTTTGCCACGTCGGTCTGGCTTGCATATCCGCTGATCTTTTTCGCCAGCATGTTCATGATGTTTGTGTTTTCGATGATCGCTTCGCTGGTGCAATTGATCGTGACGGACGAAATGCGCGGGCGAGTGATGAGCATTTACATGCTGTCGTTTCGCGGTGGAGCGCCGCTGGGGGCTTTGGCCACTGGCTTTTTAGCCGAACACTATCCGCTGCCCAGAATTTTGATGGTCGAAGGCGCGCTGCTTTCTCTGCTGGCGCTGGGCTTTTTGCTCTCACCATCGAAAGTCAAAAAGTACTGAATTTTCTTTTCTTCGAACCGAACTTTCCTGCCGTATCACTCCTCTTTATCAGTGAAGGAGGGAGATGGAGCTTTCCAAGCTGGCCAAACAGGAAACCTTTTTGGTTTTGCGCGCACAAGCTGGCGACCGCGAAGCACTGGACGAATTGTTGCAATGCGTCCAGGAGCCGCTGTACCGGTACATTGTCAGTCTGGTCGGTTCGCACGCGCCGGCCGAAGACATTCTGCAAGAAGTTTTCATCCTCATTTACCGCAAACTCCGCTGGCTGCGGGAGCCGGAAGTGTTCCGGCCCTGGGCCTATCGCATCGCCACGCGCGAAGCGTTCAAGCAATTGAAACGCGAGCGCCGCTGGACGGATTCAAGCGTTGAAGAAACTGTGCTGGAAGAAATGCCAGCGCCTGCCAGCAACTTCCCAACGCCGGAGCAAATCTCGCAACTGGTCGAACAGGTTTCGCCTGCCAGCCGAGCCGTTATCGTGCTGCATTACCTGCACGAAATGCCGCTTGGCGAAATCGCGGACGTGCTTGGTCTGGCGCTGGGCACAGTCAAATCGCGGCTGGCTTACGGGCTGGGCTTTTTGCGAAAGCTGATGGCGAATCCATAAACGGTAATGCCGAATTCACCCCAACGATCTATTCGGGTGGCAGTGATTGCCTTTGCCTTGTGCGAGGTCATTGCCATCTTCATATTCCTCTGGTTCAAGCTACGCCGTGGCTGAGCCGCAAATTTACGAGGCACTCTTATGCAACGAACTCTGCTACTCATCACAATTATTCTGTTTGGAGCGCTTACCGTCCCCGCGCTTTGGAATCACGGTTACTTTGGCATCTTCGCGTTACACTTTCAGACCTTTGGCGGTGCCCAGGTATTGACGGATTTAGTCATCGCCTTGACGTTGGTTATGATCTGGATGTGGCAGGATGCCAAAGCGACCGGGCGAAACGTCTGGCCCTGGATCGTCGCCACTCTGGCGCTTGGTTCGTTCGGGCCTCTGTTTTACCTGCTGACGCGCAAATCAACCGCCAAAGCCAACTGATCGTTTGGCCACCCCGCGCAACCTTAAATCACAGGAGTCATCAATGGCAGAAAATCGTCTCAATGAAATTCGCGGCAAGGCGCTTGACCGCGTCGAAAAGAGCGAGCGCAACCTGAAGCTGGGCATTATCGCCTTTCTCATCTTGGACACGGCGTTTTTCATCGTGTTTTTGCTGGTGATGGACTTTTCCAACAAGTTGCACTTGCTGATTTTTATGGCCAGCGGAGGTTTTTATCTGCTGCTGTTAATCGGGTTGATCGTGCTGGGCTTGCTGATAAGGCGCGACACGCAGCTTGTGCTGCGGGCAATTGACTTGCTGGAGGAACGGATCACGGACTCGCAGCAATAAATCTCCTGGCTACTGATTGCAAAGCGCAATTCGAGGCATATAATTGCCATTCAGCTTTTGAACAAGTGAGCGAATTGCCCAATGAAATCAGTTGCCAAGCGAGACTTTGAGGATGGTGAGATTGAAGCGGAGTGTAAGCTTCAATGTTACGGTCAGGTTTTTACACAAACGAACAACAATCAAATACCAGTTTCTTTAACCGAAGCGCCAATCCAGGATTGGCGCTTCGGTTTTTTGTGAGCAGCAGTTATGGAAATTATCACCAAAGCCGCGCGTATGCGCCTGATTTCCCGGAAGTTATGGGCAGAAGAACGATCCATAGGATTTGTGCCCACAATGGGCGCTTTACACGAAGGCCATCTGAGCATGGTTCGCGATGCGCGGCGCATGTCTGACGCCGTGGTCGTTTCGATCTTCGTCAATCCCGCGCAATTTGAATCCGGCAAAGAATTCGACCAATACCCGCGCGACCTGGCTCGTGACGCCGACCAGCTTTCGCCCATTGACGTGGATTATATTTTCGCCCCCAGCGCCGAAGAATTGTATCCACCAAATTTTTCCAGCTATGTCGAAGTCGAAGGATTGAGCAATAAGCTGGAAGGATTATCGCGTCCGGGGCATTTTCGCGGCATCACCACGGCGTTCAGCATTCTGTTGAATGTTATTCATCCGCAATACATGTTTTTGGGACAGCGGGACGCGCAACAAACCGTCATGCTCAAAAAAATGGTGCGCGAACTTCATTTGCCAGTCGAAGTCGTTGTGACAGCCATCGCTCGCGAAACAGACGGTCTGGCCTGCTCTTCACGCAACAAGCTGCTTTCGGCAGAAGAACGCAAAGCCGCCCCTGTGCTTTACCAGGCGCTGCACTTGGCCGAAGAAATGTATGCCGATGGCGAACGCCGCGCAGGCAAAATTCTGAAAGTCATTCGGAAAGAAGTGGAAAAGGAACCGCTGGCCAGGATTGAGTACCTGGCCGTCACAGACACGGAAAACCTGGATACTTTGGACGATCTGGAAGGCCAGAAGGCATTGGTTTCCGTCGCCGCATACTTCGGCAAAACGCGACTGATTGATAATGTCGTGCTGAAAGACGCCCGGTATAAAGGAAAAACCGGAATGCTGAAGCTGGGATAAAAACTTTCCGACAGGATGAACAAGATGATTCAGGATTCACGAGACAATTGGCTTAAAGTCTGCTTTGTGAACCCTGAGAAATCCTGCCAATCCTGTCAAAATTTAGACCTTACACGTTAAACCTGAAATGCAGCACATCACCATCTTTGACGACGTACTCCTTCCCTTCTGACCGTAGCAGACCTTTTTCTTTAGCCACTTTTTCCCCACCACAAGTGATGTAATCGTCGTAGGCGATGGTTTCGGCTCGGATGAAGCCGCGCTCGAAATCGGTGTGAATGACTGCCGCCGCTTTGGGAGCCGTGTCGCCTTGATGAATCGTCCAGGCGCGGACTTCTTTTTCTCCGGCGGTGAAGTATGTTTGCAGCCCCAACAGGTGATACGCCGCGCGAATCAACCGATCCAGCCCGGCGGATTCAATCCCTAACGAAGCCAGAAACTCTGCGCGCTCTTCTTTCGACAGTTCGGAAAGTTCAGCTTCGATCTTGGCGGAAAACGTGACGACTTCGGCGGGTTCGCCTTCTTTTTCGATGATTTCGCGCAAGGCTTTGACGTGCTTTCCTTCTTCGCCAGCCAACTCCGCGTCAACAACGTTGGCCGCATACAGCACAGGTTTGGCAGTCAACAAACTGTAGGATTTCAACGATGCCAACTCGTCTTTTTCCAGCTTGGCCGAGTTGATGGTTTTGCCTGCGCTGAGGATTTCCAGCACTTTTTCAAGTGTCGCGACTTCGGCTTTGGCGTCCGCGCCGCCGCTTTTGGCAGCCTTGCGAGCGCGATCCAGGCTTTTTTCCACCGTCGCCAGATCCGCCAGCGCCAGTTCCAGATTGATGGTTTCGCGGTCGCTGACCGGATCAACTTTGCCTGCGACGTGAATTACGTCTTCGTCTTCAAAACAGCGAATGACGTGAACGATGGCATCAGTTTCGCGAATGTTGGCCAGAAACTTGTTGCCCAGACCTTCGCCTTGCGAAGCGCCTTTGACCAGACCGGCAATGTCTACGAATTCGACGGCAGCGGGAATAGTTTTCTGCGGCTTGACGATTTCCGCTAACTTGTCCAAACGCGGGTCAGGAACTTCGACAATGCCTATGTTTGGATCAATGGTGCAAAAGGGAAAATTGGCGGCTTCGGCTTTGGCCGAAGTCAGAGCATTGAACAGGGTTGATTTGCCTACGTTCGGCAACCCAACGATACCAGCGCGTAACATAAATGATGATTCCTTGCCGAGATGATTGAAGTAAGCCGGACTGTATCAGCTTGCCAGGAATTGTTGCAACTCAGCTTCGGTCGGCAACCCGTCGCGCGCGCCCATTTCGCGGCATTGCAGCGCAGCAACGGCGTTGGCGGTTCGCATGGTTTCTTCGATGCTCAGGCCTTTGCACAAGCCGTAAATGAATCCGGCGCGGAAGGCGTCACCGGCTCCGGTGGTGTCTTTGATGACGGGCGGACGAAAGGCTGACGAAGCAACAAACTGGCCTTCGACAAACGCCAGCGCGCCGCGCGAACCTTGCGTCATCGAAACCAGATAACAGCCGTATTTCTGGTTCAGCGTTTTCAGCGCCGCACGTTCGTCCATCGTTCCGGCAAGTTCGTTGGCCAAGCCTTGTGAAGTGATCAGGCAATCCACCAGCGGCAGCAATTCGTCAATGCCCGGATACGCCGTGTCCAGGTCAATCGTCGTCACCATTCCGGCTTCGTGCGCCCATTTGGCTGCCTGAATTGCCGCCCGAGTGTCGAAACCATCAAGGTGCAGAACTCGCCCGCGAGTGATTTGTTCACGCTTCAATTCTTCGGGAGGAATGCGCGTGCCGTCGTCGTGATACCACAGGATCGTTCGTTCGCCGGAAAACTGTTCGATGATGATGACCGCGCCCTGGGTTTTTGCTCCGACTGCGATTTTGACGCCAGTGCAATCCACACCTTCTTTTTGCAGCGATTCGATCAACATGCGGCCTTCGTTGTCGTAGCCGACTTTGCCAACGTAGCTTGCTTTTAGCCCCAGTCGCTGCACGCCAACCATCGCCGACGAAACCTGTCCGCCGGACATTTGCTGGTGATCGGCAAGACGAACTTTGGTATTGAACGAAGGAAAGCGCGGAATCGTTACCAGATGATCCACCGCATTCAGCCCGAATCCGACTACATCGAATTCACGATTTTCAGGGAGAGTGAATGAAAAATTCATGGCGGCTTTTTATCGTAACTTGGCGATTTGCGCTACCACCATGTGCGTGAGCAAGCGGTCGCTTGCTCACGCACGGCGCTGTACCAATCCTGCCTGCTCTGATTTAGACTCGCCGCGCCACAAACAAAATCATTGGAGAGATTCGTTATGCAAAAAAGATTGCCAGCTCTGTGGGCTGCGTTCATCGGCTTGGCTTGTTTCGTTTTGTTTTCCACCAGCACCGCTCAACAACCGGCTGCACCGGTTCGACAGATTCCGCCACCGGGTATTGAAGTTTCCGCCGCTGACCGCGCAGAACTCGAAGCCGGAATTGCCTCGCTGGGCAAGGAAATCGAAGACTTGCGCGAAGCTCTAAAGAAGAAGCCCGCCATGCTGGAATTGCTGCCGGACGTGCAAATCTTCCACAACGCCGCACGGTACGCGCTGCAATACAACGAATTTTACAAACCCGAAGAAATCGCCACGGCCAAGAAGTACCTGAAACAAGGATCGGAACGCGCTCAGGCTTTGCGCGAAGGAAAAGCTCCGTGGACGACGCAAACCGGATTGATTGTGCGCGGCTACGTTTCGGAAATTGACGGTTCGGCTCAGCCGTATGGCTTGGTTGTGCCGGAAGGTTATCGGCCAAACTCGTCGCACCAATTCCGGCTGGATGTTTGGTTTCACGGGCGAGGTGAAAATCTGACCGAACTGAATTTCATCGCCGACCGGCAAAAGAATGCTGGACAATTTACTCCGGCAAACACGATTGTGCTGCATCCCTATGGCCGGTACTGCAATGCCAACAAATTCGCCGGAGAAGTGGATTTGTTCGAAGCGCTGACCGCTGTCCGCAAGCATTATCCAATTGATGAAAACCGTATCAGCGTGCGTGGTTTTTCGATGGGTGGAGCCGCCACCTGGCACATTGCCACGCATCACGCGGGGCTGTGGGCTTCGGCGGCTCCGGGTGCAGGCTTTGCGGAAACTGCTGAATACGTAAAAGCCAAGCTGAGCGACGTGCCGTGGTATGAACAAAAGCTCTGGCATCTATATAACGCCACTGATTATGCTGCGAATCTGTTCAACTGCCCCACCGTCGCTTACAGCGGAGAAATTGATAAACAGATTCAGGCTGCCCAAGTGATGGCGCGCGAACTGAAAGCTGAAGGCATGGAGCTGACGCACATCATCGGCCCGCAAACCGAGCACAAATATCACCCCGACGCGATCAAAGAAATCAGCCGCCGCATTGATTCGATTGCCGCCGCCGGACGCAATCCGGTTCCACGTCGCGTGAAGTTCACGACCTGGACGCTGCGATACAACCGAATGGCTTGGGTGACGGTTGATGCGCTTGGTGAACATTGGGAACGCACCCGCGTTGAAGCCGAAATTCGTAACAACGCTCCGATTCAGGTGACGACGCAGAACGTCACGGCGTTGACGTTGGAAATGCAGCCCGGCGAATGTCCGCTGGACAATTCCCGGCGACCGACGGTGATTTTGGACAAACAGGAAGTCGTGGCTTCGCCTGTCATGTCTGACCGTTCGTGGACTTCGCGCTTCCGCAAACTTGATGGAAAATGGACGTTAGTTGAAAAAGTTGATGACGGGAACTTGAGCAAACGTCACGGGTTGCAGGGGCCGATTGACGATGCCTTTATGAGCAGTTTTGTGTTTGTGCGTCCAACCGGAAAAGCGCTGAATGACAAAGTCGCCGCTTGGAGCGCAGCCGAACTGGATCGAGCCATCAAACAGTGGCGCGGAATGTTTCGCGGCGAAGCTCCGGTCAAATCCGATGCGGAAATCACTGACGCTGACATTGCCAACAGCAATCTGATTTTGTGGGGCGACCCTGCCAGTAATTCCCTGCTCGCAAAACTCATTGGCCGATTGCCCATCGGCTGGAATGCGCAAACTGTCAAAATCGGCGACCAAACCTTTGCCGCCGCCAGCCACGTTCCGGTGCTGATCTTCCCGAACCCGCTAAACCCCAAACGTTACGTGGTCATCAATAGCAGCCACACTTTCCGCGAAGCCCATTACCTGACCAATGCGCAACAAACTCCGAAGCTGCCGGATTGGGCAGTCGTGGATTTGAGCACGCCGCCTTCGGCGTATGCTCCGGGAAAAATCGCGGCGGCAGGCTTTTTCGGCGAGCGATGGGAGTTGAAATAATTTCGATGTTTGCTCAAGCTAAAATCCAATTCCCTGCTCAGGCTCTCAGTCGCCCAACCACCTATGCCGACCAAATAGGGCAAGAATATCTGCGACTGGCTTCCACTGAAGACAAACGGCAACGTGGCCAGTTTTTTACTCCCGTGGAAGTTGCCGACTTTATGGCGCACCTCTATCGTCCGACTGAATTCCAACGACTTCGGATTCTTGATCCGGGAGCCGGGGCAGGCGTACTGAGTTGCGCGTTGTGCGAATTAGTCGCGGCCAGCGGGAAAGTCAGGGAAATCCTTGTGGACGCTTACGAATCCGACGTTGATTTGGCGGACCATCTTGAGAAGAGTTTGTCGTATTTGAAAACCTGGCTACTGCAAAAGTCTGTAGCCCTAAGATTTAGAATCATTCGTGAAGACTTTGTACTGGCCAACGCAGAAGGATTGGCTGAAAAAGCATCGCTGTTTTTTGCCAAGCCGGAAGAGTGTTACGACCTGGTCATCGCCAATCCACCATATTTCAAACTTCCCAAATCAGACCCTCGCGCACAAGTGGCGGAAGCAATTGTTTGCGGTCAGCCAAATATCTACGCCATTTTCATGGCGGTTTCTGCGGCGCTACTTAAAACTGGAGGAGAGCTAATCTGTATTACCCCACGAAGCTACACAGCAGGCCCTTATTTTCGGCTTTTCCGCGAAAAATTCTTTGCCAGAATGCAGCCTCAGGGTGTTCACCTTTTCGATTCACGAACTGAAGCTTTCGGAAGGGATGATGTCTTGCAGGAAAGTTTGATCTTGAGAGCCAGGCGCGCTGATGGTTGGATGTTGGCTTCTCCGGAAACTATGGTGGAAGTCTCACGCAGCGCCAGCAGTCAGGATTTGGCCATGCGCGAAATTCGTCACGTGTCGATTGCTGAGATTTTGGATTTTGCCGGGAAAGATAAAGTGTTGCGCCTGTTGCTGGCGGACGAAGACGAAAGGATTTTGAACCTTGTGCGGCGCTGGCCAGGCAATTTGCACAGTTATGGGCTGGAAATTTCGACCGGTCCGGTTGTGCCTTTTCGCGCTACAGAGTTTATTGGCCAGGATGTAGCCAATTCGCAGAATTCTGCCCCATTGCTCTGGATGCAAAACGTCAGTTCGATGCGAATTGATTGGCCAGTTACCGCTAGAAACAAACCGCAACATATCGCTGACAACGAAGATTCCCGTTACTTGCTACTGAAAAATCGCAATTACGTTTTATTGCGGCGGTTCAGTGCAAAAGAAGCCGTGCGGCGTTTGGTAGCTGCTCCATTCATGGCCAATACATTTGCCGTTCCGCTGGTCGGGCTGGAAAACCATTTGAATTATATCTATCGCCGTAAAGGTGAATTGTCTGAACAAGAGGCTTTCGGGCTGGCTGCATTGCTGAATAGCGAACTAATTGACAGTTACTTCAGAACTTTCAATGGCAATACCCAGGTCAGTGCAACTGAATTGCGAGCCTTGCCCTTGCCGCCCTTGGCCTTAATTGAAAAGCTTGGAGAACAGGTAATAAATATCGGCTCTGACCTGGAAACAATTGACATGCTGGTTCATAAACTCATTGATGTTTAGGCCGGAAGGAAGCTAATGACCAAAATCGAGGAAGCACAAATCATTTTGAAGGCGCTTGGGTTGCCGCCTGCACAACAAAACGAGATGTCTGCACTGACCTTGCTGGCTCTTTGCGGTTTGAAGCCTGACGATTCTTGGAAACATGTTCGTCGTCACAGCGTAACGGCCACTAAAGGCATTATGACTTTTGTCTCACAGCAGTATTTCAAGCATTACGCGCCAAATACGCGTGAAACTTTCAGGCGTCAGGTGCTGCACCAGTTTGTCCAAGCAGGAATCGTGGACTACAACCCTGATGAGCCGCAGCTTCCAACCAACAGCCCGCGAGCACATTACGCAATCTCAGAAGTCGCCATTGCCACCATAAAAACTTATGGCACGAAAGGTTGGAAATCCGCAGCCAACAAATTCATCACACGACAAGGAAGCTTGTTAACCGTTTACCAGAAGAATCGTGCGGCGAAGCTTGTGCCTGTCCAATTGTCAGACGGAACAACGCTCAAACTATCGCCGGGAGCACACAATCAGTTACAAGCTTCTGTGATTGAATACTTTGCTCCGCGTTATGCACCCGGCGCTCATTTGCTTTATCTGGGCGATACGGCAAAGAAGAATTTGCATGTTGATGCAGTACGATTGGCAAAGCTTGGAATCTCACTTGGCGAACACGACAAATTGCCTGATGTAGTGTTTTATGACCAAAAACGAGGCTGGTTGTTTTTGATTGAGGCCGTAACCTCTCACGGGCCGATGACTCCAAAACGTGTTATTGAACTGGAAAAGATGTTTGCCGCCAGCCGCTGTGGTTGCGTTTATGTCAGTGCTTTCCCTGATTTGGCGGAGTTCCGCAAACATCTCAAACAAATCGCCTGGGAAACAGAAGTTTGGATAGCCGAAATCCCAGAGCACTTGATTCACTTCAATGGCGATCGCTTTCTTGGACCAAGATAAATGAATAAGAACTCTGACAAATGCGCTAGCCTCCAAGACATCCGCACCGAAATTGACCGCATTGATCGAGAAGTCATCGCCGCGTTCGGCCAGCGGTTCGCCTACGTCAAAGCTGCCGCCAAGTTCAAAACCAGCGTGGCTACAGTTAGAGCTCCTGACCGATTTGCGGCAATGTTGCAACAACGGCGCGAATGGGCTGTAGAGGAAGGCTTGAATCCTGATGTGATCGAACGGCTCTACCGCGACTTGGTCACATACTTTATCGAAGAAGAGTTGAAACAATGGCAAAACGAATCAGCTTGAACTTACTTGCGATTGTTGTGCTGGCGCTGGTTGGCGCTCAGCCGGCGGCGACTCAGACGAGTCAACCAACGGAGAGAATCAAGATTTTGATTGTGTACCACTCGCCCGGAGGTCATACGGAAGCAATGGCCAAAGCCGTTGCCGAAGGCGCAAAGAAAAATCCGCAAGCGGAAGTAACGATCAAGAAAGTTGCCGAAGTGAAATGTTCGGAGTTGTTAGCCGCAGATGCGCTGATTGTCGGTTCACCGGTGTACTGGTCGAACATGGCGGGCGAGGTAAAAAGTTTCTTTGACCGGTTTTCGACGGATTGTGGCGTGTTGCCTCCGGCCTTTCAGATGCGCGACAAAGTCGGCGGAGCGTTTGTGACGGGCGGCGAAACTTCGAGCGGAAAGGAAATCGCATTGATGACAATTGTCGCGGCAATGCTCGGCAATCGAATGATCGTTGTTAGCGAAGGCCAAGCCCTTGGTGCGGCGGCCACGACTGGCGACGGCAAAGTTCCTGTGGCGGAAAAAGAATTGGATGAGGCTCGACGATTAGGCGAGCGTGTGGCACAAACGACCGCGACACTTAAACAAGGAAAGAAAAAATAATCGGAGGAGATTTGGGAATGAAACGGTTCGCAATTCAACTTGGCTTTTTTGTTTGCTGCTTGCTGGCATTCAGCGTAACGGCTCAAGTGCAACAGCCGAAAAGCAACACTATAGTCATCAAAGCTGGACGCCTGATTGATGTCAAAGCTGGCACAGCACTGGAAAACCAAACCATCATCATCGAAGGAGAACGCATTAAATCAGTTGGTGCAAACTTGTCGATTCCTGCTGGAGCGCAGGTGATTGACCTATCGCGTTCGACGGTGCTGCCCGGAATGATTGATTCGCACACGCACTTACTACAGAACTACGACGGAGCGCTCGGCGGCGATGATAACAACATGATTCTGACCGTCACGCAGATGAGTGCCGCGAAGCGGGCGCTGCTGGGCGCAGCAATGGGGCGCGAAGATTTGGAAGCGGGCATCACAACCGTCCGCGATCTGGGGAATTCAGGGTTGAATGGCGACGTTGCTTTGCGCGATGCAATCAACAACGGCTGGGTCGTCGGGCCGCGCATTATCGCTTCAACGCGAGCACTGTCGGCGGCGGGTGGCCAGTTTGGCGGCGTGCAAGCTGAAACTCAGAAAATCATTGACCAGGAATACGTCATCATCAGCGGCGTGGAAGAAGCCCGCCGCGCCGTTCGACAAGCGTTTTATGACGGCGCGGACTGCATCAAGATCATCGTGGACACAGGGCCACGCGTGGTTTCGCTGGAAGAGATGAAGGTCATCGTCGAAGAAGCGCACCGCGTTCGTCGTAAGGTTGCCGCGCACGCCGTCAGCGACCAAGCAATCCGTAGCGCCACCGAAGCCGGTGTTGATTCTATTGAACACGGTTACGGCGCCTCAGACGAAGCGTTAAAACTGATGGCTGAAAAGAAAGTTTTTCTGGTTCCGACGGACGGAACGTTGGATGATTACATGGCAATTTTTGGCGCGCGAAAGATGTCCACAGAAGAAGAAGCCCAGCAGCGCAAGAATATGGAAGCTGGCTTGAAACAATTGCAAAGCCGTGTCGCTCGCGCGGTCAAAGCGGGTGTGCGTATTTCTGCCGGATCAGACATGTATTACGCCATGCCTGGCAAAACACGCGGTCAAGCCAGCCTGACTATGCTGGGCGCTTACGCGCAATCAGGCATGACACCAATCGAAATCATTCGCGCAACGACCGTGAACGCTGCCGAATTGCTAGGCTGGCAAACACGCATCGGCTCTATCGAAGCAGGTAAGCTTGCCGATATCATCGCCACGGATGGCGACCCGCTAAAAGATATTCTTGAATTACAGAAAGTGAAGTTTGTGATGAAAGGCGGGAAGGTAATCAAGCCGTAGCTAGTGGCAAAGCAAAAAAATTGGGCTGACGATTGCTCGTCAGCCCTTTTAACCTCACCCCTCGGAAGGAACTACGAAGTAGGAACCACTACACACAAAACACAGGAGAAAAACTAATCCCGTTCAACGCGGAGATTGTTGGTCACGGAAAAGACCCCCGAAACTCCGTTGGCTGCGATGTAAGCGCGAGCCGAATCGCTCTTGGTTGGCACAACGCCTTCCAAAGTCACATTGCCGTTTCTGACGATAATGTGAATCGGCGCGACAGCTTGCAACGCTAACCGATCAAGACCCGGCTGGCGATAAATTGCCCGGAAAGTCGCCAGCCGAATCCGATCGTCGAAGTTCGACAACGGCAGCACTTCGATCTTATTCACCACTTCTTCAACCCCCGCGACTTTCGCCACCACTCGCTTCGCGTCGCTTTTCAGCGTCGGGCGCGAGACTTGACCATAAAGTGTTACCGTGCCGTCTTCGAGCTTGAAACTCAGATTGTCAAACACACTGTAAAACGGAAGCGTGACCAGTTCTTTGCGAATCTTTTTGATTGTCTTGTCATACTGGCCAGCGTCGTCAGCAGTTTTCGCCGCAACCGGCATTACCGCAAACATCAAAGTCAGAACCGCTGCTGCAAATAACTTTTTCATACATCTCCTCCTCTATGCTATTGAAAAGCTTCAAAAGGCTTTTTCTGTTTTTTCAATCATCAACCTCATTGCGCCGCTTTCGATGTGAGCATACGTAAGAGGGTTGTTTGATAGTTTTCTTGCACAGGAAATTTTTTAATTTTGTCAGGCCTGAGACAGTTTTGCTGAGAAGCGGCTAAGCTTGGGGGCTTGCGTCAAAGCTTAGCGGCATTCAAGAATCCAAACCGAATGGCTCTCTTTCTAGTCTCAACTCCTATCGGCAACCTGGAAGACATCACGCTCCGGGCGCTGAGCGTACTGAAGTCGGTTGATCTGATCGCCTGTGAAGATACGCGGCACACACGGCGCTTGCTGGATCATTTCGGCATCAGCAAACCAACCATCAGCTATCACGAACACAACGAGCAAGCGCGGGCACAGGAACTCGTTCAACGACTTGCTAGTGGAGAATCAATTGCGATTGTGACGGACGCTGGAACGCCTGGAATTTCCGATCCGGCGTATCGGGTTGTTTTGGCGGCTATCGAACACGGCATCGCAGTCGTGCCGATTCCCGGAGCCGTGGCGCTGGTCACCGGGCTGGTCGCTTCAGGTTTGCCAACGGATTCATTTTTGTTCGCAGGTTTTTTGCCAGTCAAAAAGATGGCTCGCCGCACGAAACTGGAAGAGTTGAAAACGGAACGCGCGACGCTGGTTTTTTATGAAGCTCCGCACAGGATTCGCGAAACGCTGGCCGACGCGCTGGAAGTTTTGGGCGACCGGCAAGCTTCGTTGGCGCGCGAACTGACCAAGCTGCACGAACAATTTATTCGCGGAACATTGTCAGATCTTGTTGCGCATTTCGACACGCATCAACCGCGCGGAGAAATGACGCTTGTCATTGCCGGAAACGATAATGATAATTTGCCGGCGGTCGAAACAGGCTCAGTCAGCGAACAGGTTGAACGGTTGATGTCGGATGGTTTGAGCCGCAACGACGCCATCAGGCAAGCCGCCAAATCTCGCGGCCTGACAAAACGCGATGCCTATCAATTGATGCTGGAGGAGAAATCAATCCATGAAGATGAAAGCTAAAAGGTTACTGCTGACGTTTTGTCTGCTGTCTGCTGTCTGCCTGCTGTCTGTTTCCGCAAATGCTCAACTGCTTAAACAAAACGATTACGGCGTAGGCGTAACGGTTGCCATTTACCAATTTGACGATGCCCGATCGAAGCAGTTTTCGCAGATCAACACGCTGAAAGTCACGGCCAACTCTCCTGAAGAGGAAATCGAATACATTCAGCGAAACTTCGGCGCTGAAGACATGAAAGTTCGTCATGTTCGCACGGTCGGTTTGCGCGAAGGCGAGCCGTTCACAGATTCGCAGCCGATGAATGAAAACCAGTTTGTCTTCGTCATTACGCCGCGCATCATTTCAAAGAGCGAAGTGACGTTTGATTTCTCTGCTAAATACGGCGAACAGACTTTGCTGGAAGCCAAAAGCGTGACCGTC
>CAYLJQ010000064.1:0-16616 GCA_964383955.1 uncultured Heliomicrobium sp.
GTTGATTGAACAAAGCAAGCGCTCAACGGAGTTTCAATTATCCATTCGCCATCGCCCATTATCCGGCAAGTAGAAAATCTTCTTACCCATACCATCAATGGCTGATGGCCAATGGTTAATGGACAATGCCTGCCAGCGTTTTGCGAACCATTCGCAGAACGGATTCTTCGGAAGTCAGTTCGCTGATCTTCTCAATTTCAACCCACGCCAGGTCTTTTGATTCGCTGCTGACGACCAGCGGAACGGTACGATCCGCGGCAAACAAAAACCGAATGTCGTAATGAAAATGCGCGGGTTCTTTGGGATTAGCAGGGATCGCGTGAACATCCACGTCAAAGATTCGGTCGGAAAGCGGCTTCACGTTGGGCAAGCCGGATTCTTCGCAAGCTTCGCGCAACGCAGCGCTGAGCATATCGGCGTCGTCTTCAACATGGCCGCCAAGCTGCACCCAGCAATTAAACTTGCCGTGATACGTCAGCAAAGCGTGCGTTCGATCTTCGCTCACGACCCAAGCCGATCCGGTCAAATGCCCGGCCAGTTGCTGGCGTGAATGAAAGTTGTCATAGCTCCGCACGAATTGTTTGATGCCTTCCAGCATCTGGATTTCGTGCGCGTCGGCGGGTTGATGATTGTCTAGAAGTCGTAGAGTTTGTTCGCGGTTCATTTGTCATCGCCTATCTGGTCGTTACTGCTCCCGGTACTGATCCGATTATTCATTCCTCAAAATCCCCAAGGGCTTTTTGACCATCACGTCCCAGCTTGAAAGCACGCCAACCAAAACCACCAAGATCAACGTCACTGCTACGCCAAGCAAATTGACAGACGGGATAAAGCGCCAGTTGATTTTCAGCGCTTGCTCGCTGATTGCCCAGGTCAACCCAATTGCCGCCACCGAACCAATCAGCCCTGCCAGCAAACCCAGCACGCCATATTCAACCAGCAGCGTCCCAATAATCAGTTTCCGTTTTGCGCCAAGCGTTTTCAGGATCGCCGATTCGTACAGCCGGTGATATTTCGTCATCGCAATCGAGCCGATCAGAATCAACATGCCGCTGAGGAAGACAAAGCCACCGACAAAGGAAACCGCCAGCGAAACTTTGCGCACAATGCCGCGAGCGATTTCAATAATGTCGCGGATGTCTACGACAGAAATGTTCGAAGCTTTGTCCACCAGTTCGCGTTGAAGCTGCGCGCGCGCGGTGGTTTCCGTCGGCCCTTTGATAGCGCTGATGTACATCGCCGGAGCATCGTCCAGCGATCCCGGGCGAAAGATGACCAGAAATCCAGTTCGCGCATTTCGCCAGTCCACGCGGCGAACGCTGGTGACGCGCGCAGTGATTTTTCGACCCAGCACGTCAAACGTGATTGTGTCATCAACCTTCAAACCGAGCTCGTCGTGCATCAATTCTTCAATGGAAACTTCCGGTTCGGGGTTTGGCGACGGTTCCCAGATTTTTCCAGCGATGACCTTCTCGTTGTCTTCCAGCTTCGCGCGATACGTCAGCACATATTCGCGTCCAAGCATTCCGCGATTTTCTCTTGGTGAATTGGCCGTGGCGGGACGATCCAGATTCACGTCGCTGCCATTGATTGCCGCGATGCGCGCGCGAACTGTGGGAATGATTTCAGGTTTAGTGCCGGTGTATTTGGTAACGGCGTCTTCGACGACTTGCCGCTGGTCACGCTGAATGTCTATCAGGTACATATCGGCTTTGAAGTTCTCCAAATCCACACCAAGTTCGTAACGTAGATTCAGTTGCAGCGACCGCACGCCGACAACAAAAAACAC
This sequence comes from uncultured Heliomicrobium sp., assembly GCA_964383955.1. Classification (GTDB taxonomy): domain Bacteria; phylum Acidobacteriota; class Blastocatellia; order RBC074; family RBC074; genus RBC074. The sequence continues at coordinate 1,790 of CAYLJQ010000064.1, forward strand.
TCCTAAGCCAACAGCCATTAGAATAATTCGCGTTTGATTGCCCGGACGATAAAGACTGTTGATGCCTTGGCGAATGGTGAACGAAGGCACGCGGCGCAATCCGCGAACAAATTTCATCAACACCGTCGCCGTCAGGTTCAGAATTAACGTCATCGCCGCCAAAGCCACCAGAAAGATGCCGCCGATTTTGAACGACCCGGCTTGCCAGCTTGAAATGGCCAATAGCCCCGCGACGACCAAAACACCGACCAGAATTCGCAACCAGTCAAATCGCTTTCCGCTTATCGCCTCTGCGCTTCGCAGCACCAGAATCGGTTTGATCTGGCGAATTTGCAGCAGCGGCAAGAGCGAAAACAACAGCGATACCAGAATCCCGATTGCCAAGCCCTGCAACGCAGCTTGCCACGTCAACCGGATTTCAACGCTCGGCGGCAAAATTCCCGTAAAGTATTGCGGCAAGATCCAAGACAGCAGTTGCGCCAGCAACAATCCAAACAGGCTTCCCAGCAATCCAAGCACTAGAACCTGGATCAGATACGCTCCAAGGACGCGCGCGTTGCGTCCGCCCAGGGTTTTCAAGATCGCAATCGTCTTCATCTTTTGCTGCACGAATACGCGCGTGACGCTGGAAATGCCGATGCCGCCAAGAACCAGAATCACCAATCCAATCAAGCTCAGATAATCTTCGACTTGTGTCAGCGATTCGGTAAGGCGGTCTTGCGAAAATCGAAACGAGCGAACAGTGACTCCGGATTGCGATGTCAGTTCATTACGAAGCCGCGTCACCAACCGATCCATGTCCGCTTCTCGCGTTTTGAAGAGCACGCGATGACGCGCCCGGCTGCCGAAACTGGTCAGGCCTGCGGCAACGGCGTCTTCGTAATCAATCATCACGCGCGGGCCAATGCTAAACGCGTTCATTGTGTTTCCAGGCTCTTGCTCGATCACGCCGCGAATTGTGAAATCCAGATTGCCGATCTTCAGGATTTCCCCGACTTTTAATCCCAGCGCCGCCAATAGGGTCTGTTTAACCAACACACCTCGATCTTTATACAAATCGTGCGAATACTTCTGCCCGTCTGCCAGAATCATTTCGCCGTAAAACGGGAAGCCAGGTTGAACCGCTTTCAGTTCCACCATTTTTGGCGTTCCCAGCCAGTCTTCGCCGGAACGCGCCATCGTCGCTGTTTCCAGAATGTCAATGTGCGCGGTCACCATCGGCGATGCGTAAATGCCTTCCAGCGCAGCCTTGGCTTCATTGCTCCAGGGATTGTTTGTCGAAGCCTGAACGTCCGCCGTCATCAGTGAACGGGCATCCCCAAGAAGCGCAGTTTTCAGGTTTTGCACCAGCGACCTGAGCGCGACGATTGAGCCGACGCCGATGGCAATGCAGAGGAAGAAAAAAAGTAGCCGATGCCAGGAAGCTCGCATTTCGCGATAGGCAAGATTGAAGACAAAATTCATAAGGGCACTAAAGCTTTAGCAGTTGTTCGCGCAACGTGCGCGCCTGTAAGCGGCTGACGTTAAGCTGCTGGTTGTTGTGAAGGGTGACAATGTAGGTTCCGCCAGGCAACGGGCTGATGCGACTGATCTGGCTGACATTGGCCAGCGCACTGCGCGACAGCCTGACAAATTTTGACGGGTCAAGACGCGTTTCAATGTCTTTCAGCCTGTACGAAAAAACATAGCGGTGATTGTCATTTGTGGTCAGATTCAGCAGTTCCCCATCAGCAACGATGGAAGCGACGGTTTCAACCGGGACAAGAACAATCTCTTCGCGCTGGCGAACGGGAATGCGCTCCAAAAAACCTGCGCGAGCAGTTTCATAATCTGCGGCGGCAGCGCTGGCTCGTTCGGCTTCGATTTCCCGCAGATCGGCTTGCTCCAACCGTTCCTGAGCGCGATTGATTGTATCGCGCAACCGCGCGCGCTCAACGGGTTTCAGCAAATAATCCACTGCGTTCAATTCAAACGCCTTAACCGCGTATTCGTCATAAGCCGTGACAAAAGCAAACAGCGGCAACCTGTCTTTGCGAAGCGTCCGCACAACGCCCAATCCGTCCAGTTCCGGCATCTGCAAATCAAGCAAAGCCAGGTCGGGTCGTTTTTGTTCGATCAACTCCACGGCCTCCACTCCATTTGAAGCTTCGCCGATCAGGTCAACATCTTCGAATGATTGTAATGTTGTCGCCAGAAAGGAACGCGCCGGACGTTCATCGTCGGCAATCACGACTTTTAATTTCGCAAGCATAAAAACCTCGCGGCCATCATGCCACGAAGAGGCATTGGCCACGAAGAGGCATCGGCCACGAAGAGGCATCGGCCACGAAGAGGCATCCGCCACGAACACGAAGAGGCATTGGCCACGAACCCGCCAATGCAAAAAGAATGCGGGGCGAAAAGCCTTTGCTCTTCGCCCCGCATTCTTTTGAATTGGTAGCGGACAGATAGAATGTCCCCCAATACTTCAGGGTTTAGAAGTAAGGAACAATGATCGAGTAGGAGCTTAACAATTGCAGCGCATGCAAATTGTGGCCACCTGTAAATACCGGGCCTCGTCCAAACACCGCTCCGAGAATCGGACGGCTCGAAGAGGTCATGCGAATCCAGCCGGTTCTGCCCGACGGAACGTGGCGATTAATGCCGCCACCGCGATTAAACAGCGAGACAAAAGTCTCATACCGATAGCAATTGACCGTAAAGCTGCTGGAAATGGCAACTTCTGTGTCGTTGTACAACAGCGTGAAAACGCTGGTTGAAACGGCTCCGCCAATCGTCAAGTTGTTCGATGGGCTGAAAATGGATAAGTAGTTTGTGTCCACAGACTGACTGTTGAACGTCGCCACGGCCAATGAACTGGGAAGCTGTTCATAATCCACGCCGTTAAAGTTCAAAACCATTTGCCCTTCGCCATCCGGAATCACGTCGCCCGGCGAACGTTTCGCCACGGTGATCGCTTGCAAATAAGCAGTCAGGCCATTGGTTTCGCGAATAAATTCCGAACCAATCAAGCTGTTAAATTGGGTTGGACCTCCGCCACCGGTTGCCACGGCGACAATGTAGCCGGTGATGCCCGGATCAAAGTCGCTGACCAGAAAACTGGCCGTTTGATTCGGCGTCAGACCGATAAAGGAATCAGCGATCGAACACGTCGCGCCATCCACCATGAAAAGGTGAACATTTCCTCCCACGCTCTGATTGACGTTGGTAATGTTGATTTGAGTGTCGCCCATTGCCGGGTTGGCTGGGTTGCTGCTGTAGCGACTGTAAAAGAGCACACTGCCCGGTTTCATATCGCCGATGCTGCTTGATCCAGCCGGATATTGGGCAAATGCAGCGGCGCTCATCAGCATGACGGCGCAGGCAATAAACGCAGAGTGAGCCAAGCAACGAATAAATTTCTGGGTCATAAAATCCCTCCGAAAAGTTCTTACAATAAAAAGTCCTACGTTGAAAATTACGGCCACCACCGACAAGCGAGGCGTTGTCGTCACGAATGACCAACCTTCGGCGGCGAATCTTTATCTGTGACAGTCAGGCCAATCAGACCGAAAGCAAAATAAAACAATCGGTCGCACCTGTCTGACTGTTTTCTTCAAGCTTTTTCAATTTACTTTGAGCCTGACCGACTTTCTCAAGCCGGCCACCGGGGGCGAGATCACATTTGTATGATTTGAGCCGGAACTTTTGTGCGAGGTCCGAACTCAGTGGGCAAAATCAACTTTATACTGTGAAGTGAGGAGTCAATTGGGAATCAATCAACTTCTGTTGCCACGTCCGATGCCATCTTATGTGACCTGCGAATCTTACACAAACGATTGACAGGCTGGCAACGGTTTTAATTCTTATAAGTCAATCGGTTACTGCCCACCGCCTTTGTTGCATCAAAACCGCGATAGGGTTGGTTGAGAATCATGTATTTGGGAAATTTCTTTCCGCTAAAACCTTCATAACTGACGACTAAGCTGCGGTTTCTTATAAAACCAATGCATGCGCTGAACCCTCCAACCGCCAATCCAATTCCCAGGTAAGCGCATCAGGTAACCGTGCAGCCTGAAATCCTGAGAGGTCAAACGTTCAAAACCGGCGATTTCGAAGTCTTCAGCCCGCAACTGATACCATTTAGGGCCGGTTTCGTCCTCCCAAAGCACCAGGGTTCCATCAGGCGTCTGTCGAAGCAATTGCAAATTCCTCTCTCGGTCAGCCGTGAAGGCCAGGTTTTCCAAAGGATCGCGATCCAACAAGGTTCGCGGAAAAGCCTGGCTGCTGATCAAACGAGCATAATGACTGCCGGAACTTGGTTCAAAAAGTTCAGGATGGTAGGAGCGAATCCAGTCATGCATAGATTCCGCCGCCCAGGCATCGCGCGCAAATCGAATGCTGTCAACGTATAGCAGGCAACTTAAGCAGGCAATGATTAACACCGCATAGCTGACTGAGAATTTTGACAGGTTAAAAAAGCGGCTTCGATTTTCGGCCAGATAGTTCCACCCCACCAGCGAGATCAGCGCAATGACCGGTGAGACACAAACGAAGTATCGTGCATAGCCAGCAGATCCAAACCATCCCTGAGTGAACATCAGCGAATGTAGAACAAAAAGCGTCAGGAACGAGGACGTAGCAAAACCGAGTTCGCGCCGTTTCATGGATTGCCACAAGCCAACCAGAAAAGGCACAAAAAGCGGCAATCCGGCAATCAAAGGAAGTTGGGCGGCATACCACCAAATTGGTCCGGTCCCATTTGCCTGCCCGCCCACTTGCCAATCTGGCGGCCAGTCGTGAGCAATCCACAGCTTATCCCCGGTTAGCCAATATGCTCCAGCCCACCAGGCAAACATTCCAGTCGCCAAAAGCAGCCACTGAGGATTGCGAAAAATCTCTCTCCAACTGTAGCTCCCTTGGCCATCCTTTCGAAGCTGAATTCGCAGAACCCAGATTCCCCACAGCATCCCCAGGAAAAAGCCCTCTGGTCTAATCAGAATCAGCAATGAAGCCATTAACATTCCGGCTTTAATTTTCCCGCTCAGATGCAGCCGCACTGCGATGACAAATACCAGTGCAAATAACGTTTCCGTCATTGTCACCGAGCAAAGGGCAAAAAAGGCTGGCTGTAAAAACAGCAGCGGCATAGCGAGGTCGGCTCGACGAATTCCGACTTGCTGAGCCAGCCGAAATGTTTGCCAAGCGGTGACCAGACTGATCGCCACGGTAAGCAGTTTTGCCGCAGCATATCCAAATTGGGCTGGGAGAAAATAGACGATTGTGAACAGCGGCCTGGCCCAGACACTGACAAAATAGTGTGGGTGCTGGCCTGCCCAGCGCGCAAACAGGAAATGGTAAGCCGCATCTTGTTGCTCCGCGTCCGGGTAAAGCCAGACGAGCAGCACACCAAGCATCGCAAAAACTGCCAGCCACAGACTGGCGCGGCGGTTTGGGGCGTCAAAGAAGTGAGGCATCGTAATGAGTCAGCAAAAAAAAATCAGACAGAGTCAGCAAGATGTTTCAGAGCAACAGAATGCCAAGCTTTGGTGGTTCTGGCAATCAGTCCGTTTTTTGAGCCTGAAAAATCTCACTAATCCTGTCTGCTTTTGCGATTGAACGGCTTTATGCGCTACCTGCCACAGCGCCCCAACGGATCATTGCCATTGAGCAGGTCAAAGATTGCCGCCAACTTGTCAAAATCCGCCGGGCGATTTTGGCGGATGGCAAGTTGCGCTTGCTCAAACAAATCGTTGAGCATCGAAGCCGGACTGAGCATCACGCCGTTGCTTAATGTTACCGAAGCAAAATTCAAGTTGTAACAACTCAACATGCTCCAGAACGCATTGAAGGCGACGGGCGAGCCGTCCCCGCCAGCAGCAATGATGCTCAATTGCGCCGCCACGAATTCCTGATTCAATCTTTGTGATGGCGTTAACCCAAAGCCCGTCGCCGTGCCTTTCAACGCCAACGCAATTTGTGAACGGTTGCTGGTGGGTTGGTTACTGTTTGCGCCACCAATCAGCACGCTTCCGCGCGGCAAACTGTCCAGATTCAACAGGTAATACTGCGGCGAACGGAAACAGATGGTGTCGCATTTGTTCGATTTCGCCATCATCGGAGTCAGCGTCACCGTGAAGCTACACGAATCTGAACCTGCCGAATTTGTCGCCGTGCAAGTCACCGTTGTCGTTCCAATCGGGAATGTTGACCCCGAAGGCGGTACACAAGTTACAGTCGCTCCGTTGGTTGCTGTCGGCGTTGGATAGGTCACAACGCCTCCAGTCGAAGTTGTCGCCGTCACAGTCATATTGATCGGACAGGTTATCATCGGTGGCTGGGTTGCGGCAGTCAGTGTTACGGTAAATTGACACGAATCCGATCCCGCAGAATTGGTCGCGGTGCAAGTCACAGTGCTGGTTCCAATCGGGAAGGTCGAACCGGATGGAGGCGTGCAAGTCACCGTAGCTCCGTTGGTAGCCGTTGGTGTCGGGTAAGTGACAACGCCTCCAGTCGAAGTGGTCGCCGTCACGGTCATATTGATCGGACAAGTAATTGCCGGTGTCTGCTGCTGAACAACGACCGAAAAGCTGCAAGTGACAAAGCCAACAGCATTGCTGGCGACGCAGGAAACGGTCGTCGTTCCAAGCTGGAAAGTCGAACCGGATGGCGGTGTGCAGGTCACATTCGTGGCCCCGCCGGCTGTGGTTGGCGTCGGGTAACTTACTACCGCTGAAGTCGCTCCGGTGACTGTAATCGTCGCCGTCACATTTGGCGGGCATGTAATCGTGATCGGACCGCCGGGCTGAACAAATCCAATATCAAAAGTGTGATTTGACGCGCCCGCTCTTCCTGTGATCAAGCGTACAACAGCGTCAACGCCTGAAATTATGGCGTCAGAATCCCGGCTGTCGCCATTCTGACCGTTGTCCTGATTTTCCTTTGTCAGCGTAAAACCATTCAAAACTGACTGCGCAGTCTCAATTGCGATGTCATAAGTCATATCCGGCAGCACGCGCGTAGCAACGTTTGCATCATTGAAGTAAAACTCGCCGTTGGAATTGGTGGTGGTTTCGCCGACCAGAATGCCATTTTTCAAAAGCCTGACGCGGACTCCGCTAAGCCCTGTTTCTCCAGCATCTTGAATCCCGTTGCCATTGGTATCCCGCCAGACGCGGTTGCCGATTTCAATCGGTGCGGGATCACACAACGGGACAATGTCGCTCAGGCCATTCGCCTTGCCGAACGGTCCCAACAACCCCAGATTTCCGTTATAAATGCGATAGGTTTTTGCCAGCGATCCGCTGGTATTGCGAAGCCAGCGAGGGCCTCCATCAAACAGGTTGTCGAAATCAAAAATCGGAATCGGGTCAAATGCATTGATCACGACATCCGAGTAGCCGGGAATTTGCGCCAGCCCGCCCATAAAAATTTCATCGGTAAATGGAACTGCTTCGTCGCGAAAATAAAACTCACCACCGCCTGGCCCTTCGCCGGAATTTTGCGGCGCCGATCCCATTCCGCCGCATCGCCCGTTGCTTTCCAGCGTCCAACCGGTTGCAGGACTGCCACAAGCTTTTAGAGTATCGCCTGCGCTAACGCCGTAATATCGCACAACCGCTTCCGCAGGATTATCCAATGCCGCATTGCCGAATTGATCTCCGGCGCGGTCACGCAAACCCAAAATCATATTGCCGTTTTCAAACGCCAGATCGGTCAACATTGGCTGCGGGTAAATGCCACGTGCCAGATTGGGAATTCCAACGCCATCACCGTTTCCGATGTTGCGGTAAACCGGAGACCACACGCGCCAAGCCGCCGAAAAACAATTCCCTGGCCCGACTTGCGCGCTGTCAGCACAACGGCGCGGATAATTTAACGCTGCCTGAAAAACCGGTGAAGCACTGAAATCCAGCGATGCCGGATCAACCGTGTAGACATAAGCCTGCGCTTTGGTCATATCGCCATCTGGCGAAGCGGTCGTGACTGTGCTTTCAGCTGAGCAAACCATTCCGACATACATCTTCCCGGCATTTACAGTTACGGCAAAAGGCCGAACATCCGACGCGCTGGAACAACCTGGCAGATTCAATGGAACTGCCTTGCGACGAATGGTGGCGACAGCCGGAGTGTTATCCAGCGGCAATTCATAAAGCTGACGGTCAGCCAGATTCATTACATAAAGTTTTTTGCCGTCTTCAGAAACCGCCATACCACCAAGCGACGTTTTGCCGACGGCATCCCATCCTATATTGCCGTTGTCACGGTCAAAATCATTATTGTCGTGCGCATCAGCGCCAGCCGTGTTCGCGCCAAAGATTGCATTCAAATCTGCGTAAGTCGTCGCCACGCCCGTAGCAGGGTTGATCTGATAAATCGCGCCGGTTCCGGCAGAGCCATATCCTGTGTGGCGTTTCATGAAGGCTGCCGCATAAATTTGTTTGGTTGATCGCGCATACGCCAATCCCCAGGTCGTGCCAACCTGACGCGCGGACGCCACTTTTGCAGGTGAAGGTTGATCGAAATCTGTGAATGGCGCAGCTCCGGATTCGCGCGAAGAACCGGCAGAATACGGAAATGAAATCAGGCCGGGATCGTCAGTGTCCTGGTTTCCGCCAACATAGCATCCTGTCACCAGCGTGGGATTGTCCTGGCAGAATTCTGCTGGAATAACCAAGCCCAAACTGATATTGGAAGCATTGTTATCCGAAAGGAATTGAACTGTAGTTTTGGAATCGGCACCGGTTGGCCCTGGCTGAAAGCCCGCGGGAATCGCAGTGAATTCAATTCGATACGGTGCATTGCCCGTGGCATTGAGCGAATAATTCCCGTCAGCGCCCGTTGTCGCGGTTCCAGCCGTGGTGTTTGAGGAATCATAAGCCGTGACAGTAATGCCCGCGATGCCCCGATCTTCCGCCAGATTGGTGCTGCCTGAACCACCATTGGGAACCGTTTTGCCGGTATCCCGCGCACCATTGGAGTTGTAATCCTGAAACACAACTCCTGTAATTGTTCCCGCAGCCGCCTGTCCTGTTCTCAGCCAATGCCCTGCAACCAACGCCAGCGCACAGGCAATCAACCACATCCCCCATCGGCGCCCCGCATAAGAATTCGACAAAGATGACTCCAGATTCCGCACTGTAACTCGCATAATCATTTTTCCTTACTTTTCAAATATCACACCGGTTTTCAACGGTGCGATTTAGGCCATTGACTAATTCAGAGGTACGCCTTAACGGGGAGGCATAGAACTGGGTAGCTCGCCGGACAAAAATCCGGCCAACAAACACCAACAAAATGTTCGACAATGAAGGGATGCTGCAAAGAAAAAGCACTGATCGAACGTGCATTAACCAGGAGCCAGAGGGGAGATGTAGCAACGTTCAGGCATCGGCCACAACAACTCTTTTTCATCCAGGCGCCATACACTTTTGCCGTGAGCCTTTGCTTGAAAGTCTTCGTGAACGTTACTTGCCGTCTTGAGTGTGAACGTCAGAAACAATTTTTTCTGACGGCACACAGTCTAAGCAGATGCCATACGGCGGTCAACTGAAAAGACATTTCTGCCATCAACTCAAGTGACGGGACGAATCAAGTTAGGGGCGATTACAGTCTGTCTTACTGCTTCCTGGCATGGTAGTATGCGCGGCGTCGGTTTACGCCCCCCAAAATTTGCTATTCATTCCGTTGAGTTTAAGGAGTCTCGCAAAAGCCGTAAGCGATGATTTGATTTAATCGAGATTGAGGAGGATTCAGATGCTGACCTGTCCGGTTTGTCGTAGCCAGAACATGGATTCCGCAAAATTTTGTGGCAATTGCGGCAACCCATTTCCGCGACCGTCCATGCCAACTTCTTCGCTAATCAATTGCCCGCAAGGGCATGTTTACAGCGCCATTTATCAGTATTGTCCATATTGTCCGCAGCCGGAATCTGCGTCCTCTTCCGCGCCTGAAACCCATAATGATTTCGCCACGCGCATCGAGGAACCTGCCACAGCTTTTGAACCGCCCAATTCATTTCCGGAACTTTCGCCGTCGCTTGCGGCAACAACCATTTCGGCGTCTGCGCCGACTGGAGAGTTTTCCACCAACGCTGAGCCGGTCCTTGCCAACTACGAAACACGTATTGGCTCATTTGAAGCCATTGAAGACTCGCAGATTTTTGAAACGCGCGTCGGTGGAATTGAAGTTTCCGAGGTGCTTGAGCAAAAGACGGCAACAAAGCCCACGTCGGCTCCAACTGAAGTCATCTCGCATCTGGCAGAAACTACGATCGCGGAAATGCCCGCGATCAATTTCGAACCACCTAAATTTGAACCACCTCCACCGATGAAACCGCCTGTAGCGCCTCCGCCTCAACCGCCATTGGTGCAAGCCGCCACGATTGTTGCGCCCGATCCAAAGTTGGAGGCGGCAGATCCTAAGCCAATGCCCGCAGACGACCGTCGCACGATTCTGGTCATGGATCAAAACGCGTCGCAACGAGCGACCAAGGGAAAACTGGTTGGCTGGCTGGTGAATTACACGCGCAATCCCGATGGCGAAGATTACCAAATTTACTCCGGCTACAATCGGATCGGAGCGAATCCGGTTTGCGACATCGTGCTGGAAGACGAAACGGTCAGCGGTTCTCACGCCATCATCGTTCACAGAGATGGCCGGTTCCTGATCAAAGACGATTTGTCCCGCAATGGTACTTTCATCAATGGGCGGGAAATCAGCGAATCGCATCCGCTGCAAAGTTACGATCAGGTCCGACTTGGCAACACGATTATGACCTTCGTAACCGCCCAACCCACTTCTTAAAATCAAAGGGCAAAGGGCAAATATCAAATGGCAAAGCACAATGCCCACAATGCGACTTTTGATATTTGCTTTTTGCCTTTTTGCCTTTTGATTTTCTATGCGTCATCAGATCATCACCGCTCATCGCACCGACACAGGACTTGAGCGAAAAGAAAATGAAGACGCCATCAGTTGCGTCAACGATGAACGCAGCGGCGACAGTTTGATCGTTCTGGCCGACGGTCTTGGCGGAGGAGCGTGCGGACAGGTGGCCAGCCAGCTTGCCGTGCAAACCATCCGCCAGAACTTCTTCAGCACCAGCGACAGTGACTTTTCAATCAACGACAGGCTTGCGCTAGCCATCGCTGAAGCCAATCGTGTTATTCATCACCGCTCCAGCCGCGACCGTCAGTGCAAAGGCATGGGGTCAACATGCGCCGCGCTGGCGCTTCATCAGGAATCGGCATACGTTGCTCATGTGGGCGACAGCCGGGTTTATCTGATTCGCGACAATAAGATTCGTCAGCTAACACGAGACCATTCACGAGTTCAGCGCATGCTGGACGATGGGTTAATTACCGAAGAAGAAGCGGCCAGCCATCCGGAGCGAAACTGGCTGGATCGCGCTCTGGGTTTGCGCGCGCAAATCCTGCCGGACTTATTGCTGGAACCAATTAAAATTGCGCAGGATGACACCTTCCTGCTCTGCACTGACGGCCTGACCAATCTTGTGCGTGATGAAGAAATTTTCCGCCTGGTGCAGCTTGCGCCAGCCATTCATGCCTGTGAGGCCTTGATTGCCCTGGCCAACGAACGCGGCGGCACAGACAACATCACAGTCGCCGTTGCACGCATCGGCGCTGACATCACGCTCACTTTCTGAAAAGCAATGAAAACGTTGTTGATCGCCACATCCAACGCAGGCAAAGTCGCAGAACTCGCGGCCTTGCTTTCTGACTTGGATTGCCGCGTGATCGGCTTTGCCGATTTGCCTGAAATCCCGACTTCCGTAGAGGAAACCGGCGAAACGTTTGCGGACAATGCCTGGCTGAAAGCCGAGCATTATCATCGGCTGACAGGATTGCCCGCGCTTGCGGACGATTCCGGATTGGAAGTGGACGCCCTTGGGGGAAGACCCGGTGTGTATTCCGCCAGATATGGCGGCGAGGGTTTGTCGAGCGCCGAACAGATCGAATTGTTGTTGAAAGAAATGGATGGAATTCCAGTCGAACGACGGCAAGCGCGCTTTGTATGCAGTATCGCGCTGGCCGGAGACGGGCTGACACAAATTTTTGAAGCTCAGTGCGAAGGCTTTATCGCCCGCGCTCCAAAGGGAAATAACGGCTTTGGTTATGACCCTATTTTTATTGATGCAGAGCTTGGCCACACTTTCGCCGAGCTTGCGCGTGATGAAAAAGCAGCGCGCAGCCACAGAGGCAAAGCTTTGTCACAAGCGCGCCAATTTTTGGGCAAATGGCTGAAAGGGATAACGGAACAGAGTTGATTATCAGTTACATCAAGCTGCGTGAATAAGCGTCTTCATTTCCCTGCCAAATTTCACATCAATTTTGCCCATCCGCACTTCCATCACAACGCCTGAACCAAACTTCGGATGCTCCAGGCGGTCACCAACCGAAAACCGTTCCTGCATTGAATAGGCTCTCGGAGGTCCGCTGGATTCAACCATGGAAGAATCTTTTCTGGTTCCTCGGCTGGATGTTCGCGTTGTAGCGGTTTTAGTTTTGGGCGGACGATAGATGTGGTTGCTATTGCAAAAACCGCACTGCACTCTTGCGATCTCTCCGGTGCCTTCTTTGAGAGCGACAATTGTATGAGAGCGGAGCTCTTTGCACTTTCCGCAACGGGTTTCGACTTCTCCACCTACTTGATGGCGTTTTACGATTCCTAATGATTCTTTGAGCATTCTTTTCCAGATGGTAATTGTTTGAGCAAACCGTCATAGCCTGCCCGAATGTAAATCTGTCCTGGATTATACGTTTAAGACAGACTATCTGGCAATTCGTCATCTGGCCGTAAAGCTGGCGGCATTTCCCAGATTGATTCGCGCGAAGTTAGCTTCGCGGCCAGCCATTGAAACAATCAAGTCCATTGGACCGCTTCCAGCCAAATAAGAAGGGATTTGAAAGACGAGCTCGTCCAGCCCGGCAAACAACGCTGAAGCTCTGACGGCGACAACCGGGCAGGAGTTTCCATTCAATCGAACTCTTACGATTGGCGCATTCAGTCGCAATCCGGAACACTGGATAACAACCAAAGTAGGACGAGTTGATTGGCCGACAGGAATGGCTTCGCTAGTCAGCGCCCTAAAGGAGATTCCATCGGAAGTCCATAACCCTGATGGATAAAACATCTCGCTATCCTGGCCTGTGCTTTGCACAAATACACTGGGCCAATAGCTCACCATGTGTAAGGCAGTCCGGTGAATCGCATTTGTTTTGGTTTTTAGTTCCAAAGAACGCGTCGCTGCCCCCGGCGCATCCACCAAAATCACTACGCGGGTGGGAGACACCGAGCGAATTCGTTGAGGAATACCATCAAGCGTTACCAAGACTCCGCCAAGAGAAGTCGGAGGCGTAAAAGGCTCGACCAATTGTGTGTCAGTAAAATTTTCGCCATCAATAGCTGCAAACGATTCGCGTGACACGGGCGCGTCAGGATGCAAAAGGTTCTGAACCGTGATGGATTGCGCCGAAGCTCCCAAGCTTAGAAAGAAGACCATTCCCACGAGGAAAATTGAACGCATATTTTCGACTTTCTTGATAGGGCTATTCCAACTTCACATTTTGCCATTCACGCTGATTGATGAGCTCACGAATTTCCGTGGCATTTTTGCCTTCCGTAACCAGCTTTTGAACAAGCAGCCCTTCTTTAAGACACAGCGGGCAACTGACGCCATGCGTAGTGGCAAAACAATCAAGCAGACTTTTATGGCCTTCCCCACTATCGCAATAGCAATAGCACGGCTGCTGCGCAAATATTTCAGGATACTGTCCTGCATACGTATATGCTTTCACAACAGCCGGGTCGGAAAACTGTCTCGGATCCAGCACCGCAGGCAGCGGCCTGGCTTCCGCCACATTGCCGATAAACGCGGGAACTCGGGGTGTGGGATCAGTTGTCGCGTGGTTTGAATGCGAAGTATGCGTTGATGATGAACCGCATGCGGTCAGGAAAAGCGCCGCTCCCATCAACAAACTTGCACGCAAGGTGAATGATTTGTAGCTTGATACGGCAGACTGAAAGATTTGAGCCATTGTGTCCTCAGATCAAAATGAATATCAGCAAAATGAACTATTTAGGTTTCTGTTGGTTGGGGCAAAAGTATTGTAGCGGCGGCTGACGAAGTTGGCCAGCAGAGATGAGACAAAAGATTTAGCGAGCTTCGAGAATTCGAGTTAAGGAGAAAAAGAAATGCGGATTCCACTTCACCAGCAGAATCCGCAGAACGATTTCAAAGGAGAAGCGACTATGCAGCTTTCTTTTTGGTCTTTGCTCCGGAAGTCAAAACTTCGATGGCCTTTTTGAGCATCAAATCTTCTGAAGGTTTCGGCGCAACAAGCACGGGTGGCTGCCCTTCTCCGCCAGCACGCTGAGAATCATCGCCACCCAAATCCGCCAAATCGGCGCGCTTTACTTCCACATTTGGCACAACGCCATCAGCCATAAAAATCTTTCCCGTTGGCGAAGCGTGGCGTGCCGTGGTCAGCAACAAAGCCGAGCCGTCATCCATCGGAAACAATTGCTGTTCGACGCCCATTCCAAACAGGGTGCGTTCTCCGACCACTTCACCACGCTGATTTTCCATAATCGCGGCGGCGACAATTTCCGATGCTCCGGCAGAAGTTCGATCAATGATCACGGCGACCGGCAGGTCAGTCAGATCATTGTCTGCCTTGGCTTCGTAAGTTGCCAGCACTTGGTCCTTTCGCCCAACGGTCGTGGCAATTTTGCCGGATTTCAAAAAGAAATCCGCGACAGCCACGCCTTCCTTCAAATCGCCTCCGGCTGAACCACGCAAATCCAGCACAATGGATTTCGCGCC
>CAYLJQ010000065.1:0-16516 GCA_964383955.1 uncultured Heliomicrobium sp.
TGATCGACGGCTGCAGCTGGATCGGGATCTATTCGACACTAACCCTGCTGTAAAAGCCGTCAGCCCCCGGGGGCTTGGGCCGATTGCAGCACGGTTGGTGATGTAAGGCGCCTCAACCCGTCCGACATGAAAATAACGCGCCGCGCAGCTTGATCCCGAATGCGCCATGGCGCAGTGGGGAATTGCGATGGCGGCAGTCAACGAAACTCGCCGAGACGCAGCAATCAAACGAGCAAAAGAATTGGCTGGAAAGGTAAGCGAGCGGGAGCGGCTTTACATTGAAGCCGTCGAAGCGCGCTACAAAGGCGAACGCACGACCATTCAAAACAATGGTTTCCTTGGTGCAAGCTCTTCTTACCAAAACGCGATGCGCAAAGTCGTGGCGTTTTATCCCGACGATTTGGAAGCGAAATTGTTTCTGGCTTTGGCGCTGATGTCCGGCTACGAACGCGACGGATCGCCGAAACCGGGCACTGTCGAATCCATCGCGCTATTGCAACTGGTGCTGGCAAAATCTCCGAATCATCTGGCCGGACACCATTACATGATTCACGCCACTGAATCGGGCAAACGCGCGGTTGACGGCGTGCCTGCCGCTGACATTTACGGAACACTGGCACCAAAAGTCGGCCACGCAGTTCACATGCCCGGCCACACGTATGTTCACGTGGATCGCTGGGACGACGCGGCAAAAGCCTTCGAAGGTTCCGCCGAAGTTGACCGCGCTTACATCCGCGACAACAAAGAAGAAACCGATCACGCCGCCGGCCCTTACGGCCACAACGTTCATTTCCTGGCGCTGGTTTATGGTTATCAAGGCCGTTACCGCGACGCCGTTCGCGCCAGCCAGGAATTGCTGGATGCGACCAAGGCTGTGGCAGAAACGAAATCCCGCACCGCTCTGGAAGGCCGAATTTCCATGCTGCGAGCGCTGGTTCGATTCGAAAAATACGACGAAATTTTGAATGGAAAATCCTTGCCCGACGAAAGCGTTTTTGAAGTTCTGAAAGCCTGGCGCTATTACGCGCAAACGGTTGCCACGCTTAGCAAAGGCGATGTCGCCTCCGCTAAAACAACGCTCGAAACACTGGAACGCGAAATCGCCTGGCTGAAAGACAAATTCGGCAAAGCGAAAGAATTGCCACAAGCAGGTCGGCAGCGCCAACAGCTTCGCGCATTGAATGTGGCTCCGCTGGAAATTCAGGCGCGTTTGCTTGCCCGCGAAGGCAAAGCCGATGAAGCCATTGCCAAACTGAAAGAAGGGATTGAGGAAGAAATCAAGCTTGGCTATTCCGAACCACCGTTGTATCCAGTGCCGATGGAAGAAGTCGCCGGAAAAGTTTGCCTGGAATTGAAGCGATGGAAAGAAGCGGAAGAGTTTTTCCGCGCCGCGCTGGAACGCGATCCGGGCAGCGGACGCGCCTATTTTGGTTTGATGCAAGCGCAACAAGCGTTGGGCAAAGACGCTGACGCCCGCGACAATTACGCCAAATTTGTTAAAGCCTGGGCAAAAGCCGACCGCGATTTGCCGGAAATGAAACGCGCCAAGGAATTGGCTGGAAGTTTCAGCGCGTCAGGTGGAACAAGGTAATTTGGATTTGTGAGGCGGTTTGAACAACCGCCTCACTTTTAGAACCTCCGCCGTTACCTGCTTGCCGTAGCTCTTCCCTTTTTGCTTTTGACAGCTTTCTTTTTGCCATTCAATGCGGCAACCGCTTTACCTGCGGCAGGCGCTTTACCGGAGGAAGGCTTGCCATTCACGGAAGCTTTTGTTGTTACAGCCTTGGGCAGCAGCGCTTCTTTGAAGACTTGCAGAACGTTGTCAACGAAGACGAACTCCATTTCGCGCTTGGGTTCTTCCGGCACGTCTTCCATGTCCTTTTTGTTTTGCGCAGGCAGGATGATTTTCTTGATCTGCGCGCGATGCGCGGCCAGAACTTTTTCCTTCACGCCGCCAATCGGCAACACGTTTCCACGCAAGGTGATTTCTCCGGTCATGGCAACGTGTTTATTGATCGGACGTTTTGATAATGCCGACACCAGTGCTGTCGCCATGGTGATTCCAGCCGATGGGCCGTCTTTTGGAATTGCACCTTCCGGAATGTGAATGTGGATGTCGGTTTTGCCGAAAATGTCTTCATCTATGCCCAGTTCCTTGGCGCGGGATTTGGCAAATGAATAAGCCGCGTGAGCGGATTCGCGCATCACTTCACCAAGCTGTCCGGTCAATTGCAGAATGCCTTTTCCGCGCACTGTCAGAGCTTCAATGAAAAGAACATCTCCGCCGGTCGCCGTCACGGCCAAGCCGGTGGCAACACCAATCTGGTCGTGTTTCAGCATCTCTTCGGGTTCGATCTTGGCCACACCCAAAAATTCGTTCAGATTATCCGGCGTCACTTTGACCTGCTCTTTGTCACCTTCGGCCACGCGCCGAGCCACCTTGCGGCAGATTTTCCCGACTTCGCGTTCAAGTTGGCGCAAACCAGATTCGCGCGTGTACTTAACGATGATGTTACGCAATGCCTGATTGGTGATGTCCAGATTTTCCGGCTTGATGCCGTTTTCTTCCATCTGTTTGGGCAACAAATGGCGCAGGATGATTTGCAGCTTCTCTTCTTCGGTGTAACCAGCCAGCCGGATCGTTTCCATGCGGTCGCGCAACGCCGGCTGAATCGTTTCCAGCACGTTGGCCGTCGTCATAAACATGACGTTCGACAAATCGAACGGCACGTTCAGGTAATTGTCGCGGAAGCTGTTGTTCTGTTCGGGATCCAAAACTTCCAGCAATGCTGACGATGGGTCGCCGCGAAAATCCGAACTGACCTTGTCAATTTCATCCAGCATAATCAGCGGGTTGCTGGTTCCGGCTGTCTGAACCGATTGAATGATTCGGCCCGGCATTGCGCCAACGTAAGTACGGCGATGCCCGCGAATTTCCGCTTCGTCATGAACGCCGCCCAAACTCAGCCGAATGAATTTGCGATTCAGCGCGCGCGCCACTGAACGTCCAAGCGAAGTTTTGCCGACGCCCGGAGGGCCAACCAGACAAAGAATCGAACCTTTCGGCTTTTCTTTGATCTTGCGAACGGCCAGCGCTTCTATGATTCGCTCTTTCACCTTTTCCAAACCGTAATGATCTTCGTCCAGAATCTCCTGGGCTTTTTTCAAATCCAGATTTTCTTTGGAAGCTTTCGACCACGGCAGCGCAACCATGATGTCCAGCCAGTTGCGCAGCGTGCCGGTTTCAGCCGCGTCAGGGTGCATTCGCTCCAGCTTTTTAAGCTGGCGATCAACCTCTTCTTCGACGGCTTTCGGCATTTTGCTTTTGCCCATTTTTTCGCGGTATTGGGCAATGTCTTCGGCCAGTTCGTTGCCTTCGCCAAGTTCGCCTTGAATCGCTTTCAATTGCTGGCGCAAATAAAACTCTCGTTGCGAACGGTCAATTTCATTTTTGGCTTGAGAGTTGATTTCCTGCTGAACTGTCAACACCTCGATTTCCTTGGCCAGCAATTCATTGACGCGGTGCAAACGCGGGATGATTTCCAGCGTTTCCAGCACGGTTTGCGCGTCTTCAACTTTCAGCTCCAGGTTTGAAGCAGCCAGATCGGCCAGTCGCGCCGGTTCTTCCACCGTTGTGACAATGGCCATCACTTCGGGCGAAACGTTTTTGCCAAGCGCAACGGCTTTGTCCAGCGAACCGCGAACATTGCGCGTCAACGCTTCCAGCTCCAACGACTGTTCCGGCGTCGCTTCTTTCAGCTCTTCAATTCGCGCGTGCAAAAACCCGGCGGTGTCTTCCAGGTAATTGACTCGCGCGCGGGCAATCCCCTGCACCAGAATGCGAATACGGCCATCGGGCAGCTTCAACATTCGCATGATGATTGCCACCGTGCCGACATCATAAAGTTCCCCTGGCTTCGGCTCTTCGTTGTCGGGGTCTTTCTGCGCGGCCAGCATAATCATACGGTTTTCCGCCAGCGCCTGATCCACCGCCTTGATCGAACGTTCGCGGCTGACAAACAACGGCACAATCATAAACGGGAAAATGACGATGTCGCGCAACGGCAGCACCGGCAATGATTCCGGTATTTTCAACTGGTCTTCAGGCGTAATGGGCGTCGTTGGTGATTTTTCTTCTTGTTCAATATGTGTAGACATAATCGTTTTCAGTTTCCGGTTTTAAGTTTCCTGTTTCCGATGGACGCGAATTGCCAAAGCTGGAAATTGGGGACGGGGAAACTGGTAAATTATTCAGTAATTGAAACTGCAATTTCTCTTCCGCAAGTTTTTGTTTTCGGCAAATGGATCAGCAGCAGGCCTTCGCGAAGCTGAGCGGTCACTTTTTCAGTGTCTACAGTCCATCTGAGCGAAACAGTAAAAGCAAAATTTCCATACCCACGTTCAAGGCAAATAAAGCGAACCGGACGATCCATTTCCGGCAATAAACGCGCCGTCGGATTTGCCCGTTCTTTTTGCCCTTCGATTTTCAAAACATTATCCAGCAGTTTGATCCGAACCTGATCCATTGTCACTCCGGGAAGTTCTATGTTTACCAAAACCGCATCTTCGGTTTCATAAACATCCACCGGCGGAGTCCAGGTGTTGGGCGTCGAAGCAAGCAAACGCAATTCTTCCAGTCGAACCAGCATTCGCCGCATCTGAGAACGCAATTGTTCAGCGACTTCTTTTGATAATGGGTGCAGCGATCCAGTGATTGCCATAAATCCTCACTCGTACGGAATAAATGCCAAATGCCGAGCGAATGATAATTCTACTCGGCATTTGGCATTTATGTAACCGGTTGGTCTTATTTTTGACTCGCCGCTGCCGCTGCCGGTTTCCAGCGCAATACGGGTTTGCGGGCGGCGGTTGCTTCGTCCAGCCGGCCGATGCGTGTGTTATGCGGAGCCGTTTTGACCAGTTCAGGATTTTCTTCGGCTTCGCGGGCGATAGATTTCATGGCGTCAATGAAAATATCCAGTTCATCGCGGCCTTCACTTTCGGTCGGTTCGATCATCATCGCGCCCGGCACCACCAGCGGAAAGTAAATCGTCATGGGGTGAAAGCCGTAATCAATCAACCGCTTGGCAATGTCCAGCGTGTGAACGCCGGTTTTCTGCTGGCGTTTGTCGTTGAAAATCACTTCGTGCATCGCCTTGCCAGAAACCGCGAGTTCGTAACTGTCTTTCAGGTGATGGGCGATGTAGTTGGCATTCAGCACGGCCGTTTCTGTCGCTTCGCGCAAACCTTCCGCGCCCAGCGTCAGGATGTAGCACAACGCGCGAACCAGCACGGAATAGTTACCGTGAAAGGCGCGAACTCGTCCGACAGATTGCGGACGATTGAAATCCAGCTTGTATTTGCCGTCTTCAACCACGACGCGCGGAACCGGCAGAAACGGTTCAAGCTCCGCCGTTACCGCAATTGGGCCAGCGCCCGGACCGCCTCCACCGTGCGGCGTCGAAAAAGTTTTGTGCAGGTTCAGGTGAATAACGTCTACGCCCATATCGCCCGGACGCGTGACGCCAACCAGCGCGTTCATGTTCGCGCCGTCCATATACACCATGCCGCCTGCGTCGTGCAGAATCCGGCAAACTTCCTCGATGTTTTCTTCAAACAACCCCAGTGTCGAAGGATTCGTCAGCATCAGCGCTGCCACGTCGTCATTGACCGAAGCGCGCAAGGCTTCCAGATCAACCGCGCCTTCGGCAGTGGATTTGATCGTCTTGACCTGATACCCGCAAACCGCCGCCGACGCCGGATTCGTGCCGTGCGCCGAATCAGGAATCAGGACTACTTTGCGTGCATTGCCGCGCGCTTCCAGACAAGCGCGAATCACCATCAAACCGGTCATCTCGCCTTGTGCGCCCGCCGCGGGTTGCAGACTGACCGCTGGCAAGCCAGTGATTTCCGCCAGGCTGTCTTCCAGCCGCTTCAGCAATTCCAAATTGCCCTGAGCCAGTTCGTCCGGCAGATACGGATGCGAAGTCGCAAATCCATCGAAACGCGACACGCGTTCGTTGATCTTTGGGTTGTATTTCATCGTGCAGGAACCCAGCGGATACATTCCGTAATCCACCGCGTAATTCCAGGTCGAAATGCGCGTGAAATGGCGAATGACATCCACTTCGCTGACTTCCGGCAGCCCGGTTAAGTCATCATCGCGCAATAGCTTGGTATCAATCAGCGAATTCGCTGATACGGCTTCGACATCCAGCGCAGGCAGGTGATAACCGAGCTTGCCTGGACGCGATCGTTCAAAAATTGTGCCTTCGTTTTGATTGATATGATTGCTTGATTTCTTTATCACTACGTTTCTCCAAATTAGCCAATGACCATTATCAATTGACCATTAACGGTTTGGGTAAAAACTGTCTACCCTGACAGTTAATGTGTAATGGCCAATGGTCAATGGATAATTCACCATTGGCATCGTGAGTCAAACTTGTCCGGCAAGCTGCGTCAGCGCATCGCCGGTGACTCGAAAAATCGTCCATTCGTCCATCGGCTTTGCGCCGAGCGATTTATAAAAATTGATTGCCGGTTCGTTCCAATCCAGCACCGACCATTCCAGCCTGCCGCATTCGCGTTCAACTGCAAGCTTCGCCAAGTAGGCCAGCATCGCTTTTCCAAATCCTTTGCCGCGCTGAGCAGGATTGACGAACAGGTCTTCCAGGTAAATTCCGGGCCTGCCCAGAAACGTCGAAAAGTTATGAAAGAACAACGCGAAACAAACCGGTTGGTCGTTGTCATATCCGATGAGAACTTCGGCAACGCGACGCTCGCCAAACAACGTTCGGCGCAATGTCGCTTCGTCAGCAATGCATTCGTGCGCCAGCCGTTCGTATTCCGCCAAACCGCGAATGAATTCCAGAATCAGCGGCACGTCGGCTTCAGTCGCTTGACGAATCACAAACCCCGGAATGTTGGTCGCAGTTTCCACGCGGCTAAACCCTCAAATCGCTTTCAATTCCGCGACCAGCGAATCAATCTGGCCTTTGGTCGTCGTTTCGGTCACGCAAACCAGAATCTCGTTTTTCATCTCCGGGAAAAACCTTTCCAGCGCCAAACCGCCGATTATCTTTTTGCTTTGCAGCTTTGCCAAAACTTCGGCGGCAGGCTTCGGACAACTGACAACAAATTCATTGAAAAACGGTGAACTGAATTTCAGATTGAAACCGTTCAAGCTATCAATCTGCGTCGAAGCATAATGCGCTTTTTGCAGATTTTGTTCAGCGGCTTCGCGCACGCCACGACGTCCCATTGTTGACAGATAAACAGTCGCCATCAACGCGTACAAACCTTGATTGGTGCAAATGTTTGACGTCGCTTTTTCGCGGCGAATGTGTTGTTCGCGCGTGGCCAGCGTCAGCACATAACCCGGACGGCCATCGTGATCGAACGCTTGACCGACCAAGCGGCCCGGAATCTGACGTTGCAGTTTTTCTGTGCAGGCGAAAAAGCCGCAATATGAACCGCCAAAACTGATCGGGATTCCGAATGACTGCGCTTCGCCGCAAACGATGTCGGCTCCGGCTTTGCCAGGAGCTTGCAACAGTCCCAGGCTCATGGCTTCGGCGACGACGACGACAAACAGCGCGCCGGCTTTGTGCGTGGCATCGGCCAGTTTCTGCAATTCTTCCACACCGCCAAAGAAATTCGGCGATTGCACAATCACTGCACCAACATCTTTGCCAAGGTCAGCCAGCGATTCCGGCTTCAGCGCGCCTGCGGCTTCGTCAAACGGCAGCGTGATTTCTTCGATCCCGGCGTTGCGAATGTAGGTATCAACAACCTGCCGATATTCGGGATGCAGGTTTCCGGCCAGCGCAACTTTTGTGCGTCCGGTGACGCGCTCCGCCATCAGCACGGCTTCGGCGGTGGCGGTTGAACCGTCGTACAGCGAAGCGTTCGACACATCCATTCCCGTCAATTCGCAAATCATCGTCTGGTATTCGAAGATTGCTTGCAGCGTTCCCTGGCTGATTTCCGGCTGATACGGCGTGTAGGAAGTGTAAAACTCCGAACGCGAAATCAGCGTGTCAATGATCGTCGGAATGAAATGGTCGTATGCGCCCGCGCCCAAAAATGACGTGATGCGTTCGCCGGTTACCCGCGTCGAATTACGCTCTGCCAATCCGCGAAACAGGTCTAGTGTTTCCGGTTCGGAAAGGCCCGCCGGCAAATTGAGCGGACGTTTCAATTGCAGTTTGTCAGGGATTCCAGTGAAAAGGTCGGCGACTGATTTGAGGCCCATTTCACGCAGCATCGCGTCGCGTTCCTGAGCCGAATTCGGGATATATCTCATAGGTGTCAGGTAGCAGGTTGCAGGTTTTAGGTGTCAGGTTTCAGCAGCCCTAAAGGAAAATTCCTTCGCCAGTCTGAGACCTGACATCTGACACCTGAAACCTAATCTTCTTTCTGTGATTCGACAAAGTCTTCGTATTCGCTGGACGAAAGCAGCCGATCCAATTCTCCGGAATCGGAGAGTTTGATCTTGATCATCCAACCGCCGCCATACGGATCGGAATTCACAAGCTCCGGTGTATCGCCCAGTGCTTCATTGATTTCAACAACTTCGCCTGCGGCGGGTGTGAAAAGTTCGCTAAAGGTTTTGACCGATTCGATTTCGCCAAAATTGGCGTGGGAATCGAACTTTTCGCCGACGCGCGGCAACTGGACGTGAACTACGTCGCCCAATTGTTCCTGCGCAAAGTCAGTGATGCCGATGGTGCCAGTGTCGCCTTCAACGCGAATCCATTCGTGATCTTTGGTGTAATTAAGGTTGTCGGGGTAAGAAGCCATTTGTTCTCCTAATCGAAAGGAGTCGGGAGTCGGGAGTCGGGAGTCGGATCGCAAAGCGTTACCGGCTACCGGTTACCGATTACCGACTTCTTTTATAAAATGGCGTCGGCACGACTTCCGCAGCCAGCCGCCGCCCTCGCACATCAATTTCAAATTTCGTTCCGACGGAATTATGTTCAATTGGCAGATAAGCCAGTCCGATGTTCTTTTTCAAAAAGGGCGCTGGGCTGCCAGATGTGACATGACCAACCTGCTGATCGCCGATGAACGCCGCGTAACCGTCGCGGGCAATGCCTTTGTCAGTGATTTCAAAACCGACCAGCTTGCGCGTCAAGCCTGTTTCTTTTTGTTCAACCAAGCGGTCTCGGCCAATAAAGTCGCCTTTGCCGAGTTTGCAAATCCAACCCAGGTCGGCTTCCAGCGCAGTGATGGTGTCGTCAATTTCGTGGCCGTAAAGCGCCATTTTCGCTTCCAGCCGCAGTGTGTTACGCGACGCCAATCCGCACGGAAGTAACCCCTGTGGTTGACCGGCTTCGACAATCTTGTTCCACAGACGTTCGGATTCCGCAGGATCAAAGTAAATTTCAATGCCGTCTTCGCCCGTGTAGCCTGTGCGCGCGATGATCGCGGGGACTCCGTCCACATGGCCTGTCGTAAACCAGTAATACTTGATTGCGGACAGGTCTACATCCGTCAGAGGCTGCATCACTTCTAATGCGCGCGGTCCCTGAATCGCCAGTTGGCTGTAGTTGTTGCTAAGGTTCGTGACTTCTGCGTCAAATCCGGTGGCATTCGATTTAATCCAGTCGAAATCTTTGTCGGAATTGGAAGCGTTCACGCACAGGAAATAATGTTCTGCGCCAAAGCGATGCACCAGAATGTCGTCTACAAAACAACCATTCGGCAGCATCAACCCGGAGTATTGAATCTGGTTGTCGGCGAGTTTTGAAGCGTCGTTGCAGGTCAGATGCTGAACCAAATGAAGCGATTGCGGACCTTTGATTTCGATTTCGCCCATGTGTGACACATCGAAAATGCCGACGCCGGTTCGAACAGCCAGATGTTCGGCGATGGTTCCCGCCTGATATTGAACAGGCATATCCCAGCCGCCGAAATCAACCATCTTTCCGCCTTGCTTCCGGTGAGTTTCGTTAAGTGCGGTCTTCTTCAGTGGAGTATTCGACACTTCGTGCTGTCCTTCGGTTTGGTAATGCCAAATTGCCTGGAACGGTTCGTAAAACGCTGTGTTTACTAGGTTGTGGGATCAGGCGTGGAACTTAGCACGCGGTTTACAAATTCGTCAACCAGCGGTAAATGAAGCGGAATCTGTCGAAACTTTTTGCACCCGGCAACCACTCACCTACCGTTATGGCAAGTGAACAACACAAACAGAAGCCGGTAGGAATTATGGTGGAAGCTCTGGCAGATCAATTGATCGAACACACATTTTCAGAGGTAGCGATGCAGCGGGCAGTACTTTCGCGGCAACAAGAGGCCGTTCCTACAGAGGACGCTCTGGCGCGAGCGAAAAAAGGAGATCAGGCGGCCTTTGCCGAACTGGTGCGCGAGCATCAGACGATGGTCTATAGCCTGGCCCGGAATTTCGTCCGCGATGCCGCCCTTGCCGAAGATTTGGCCCAGGAAGTCTTTATTCACCTGTTCCGGAATCTGGCGGCCATTGAATCGCCCGCCCATTTGAAATTTTGGCTGCGCAAAGTCACGGGGCACCGCTGCATTGATTTTTCGCGTCGGCAGAAATCCAACGGCGGCAAATCGTCGGTCAGCTTGGACGAAGCGCCGGAGCCGGTTTCGATCTTCGATATGCCGGATTCGATGATGCGAACGGCGATTCGCCGTTTTGTGGCTTCGCTGCCGGAAAAACCAAGATTGGTGGTCACGCTGCGTTACCAGGAAGACATGGACCCGACAGAGATCGCCGAAGTCCTGGAAATGCCGATCAACACAGTTAAAAGCCACCTGCGCCGTTCGCTGGCGATCCTGAAAGAGAAAGTGACACGTTGTTTAGGAGAGGTAGAAGCATGAATAACCGATTTGACGATGAACTGAAACTTGCACTTCGCCGCGAAGAGCCTTCGGCAGATTTTACAGATCGCCTGATGGCACGAATCGCCCAAGAGAAGGAGGGAGCGAGAGAGAGAGAGACGGAAAGACACAGCGAACCCAGGTTCGGCTGGCTCGCCAAACTCGGCTCAATGTTCACGCTTCCGCAAATGAAGTGGGCAATGGCAGGCGCGATGGCGGTATTGTTGATCGTTTCGGTCGTTGGCGTGAATCGTTACCGGCAGCATCAGCTTGAATTGCGACGCCAGGCCGAAATCGCCGAAGCAGAAGAAGGCCAGCGCGCCAAAGAGCAGGTGATGTTCGCCATGCGAATCGCCAGCGCCAAACTCAACGTTGCCCAAAAGAAAGTCAAAGACACACTTCAACGCGATGACGGGAAACAAACCGAGCATCAGCAAAACTAAAGCTTGGCAATCAACCTGGTTGCCGACACTCACTCTACAAACGAATTCGGCAACCTGATTCAGATGCCGTACAAACTTACCACTCGGAGGGAACTATGAAATCATTTGCACTCAAATTGGCAAGCATTGCCTTGCTTACGGCCCTGATGACCGCCGCCGCGTTTGCGCAAGGCGCACGCATTCAGATGGATCACCTGGACAGACTTTTCCCCAACGCGGTCGAAACGATTGACGTCCGCATTGACGGTTCGCTGCTGCAAATCGCCTCGAAGTTTCTGGACAAGAGCAAAACCAACGAAGCGCAAATCCGTGAGATGTTGAACGTGCTGAAAGGCGTTTACGTCAAAGGCGTGGAGTTTGACAAAGATGGCCAGTTCAGCGAACAGGATGTCGAATCCGTGCGGCAGCAACTTAACGCTCCTGGATGGTCAAGAGTCGTTGGCGTCCGCAGCAAACGTGAAGGTGAAAACGTCGAAGTCTTTTTAATGCTCGGCAACGGCGTGATCGAAGGTGTTGGCGTGCTGGTCACCGATCCGAAACAGCTAATGGTCGTCAACGTCGTCGGCCCTATTGACCCGGAAAAGATCAGCGAACTGCGCGGCAGTTTCGGCATCCCGAAAGACTTCGATTTCGATTTTAGTAATTCCAGACGCCGCAACTGATGGAAGCATAGACAGGATTTACAACTCTGTAGGTCCTGTCTAAAAGCTCCTTGGTTTCTTTAGATGGCTTCCAGCAAAACCCCCTGACCAAATTTTGCAAAAGCCGATAGGATGAACAAGATAAAAATCCCGTGCATCCTGTCCACTACCCCTCAGGAGGGAACGATGGCTCGACTCCAAAAAATGATGCGACTGTTGCTTGTCGCGGCTGTGATGGTGGCTCTGCTGTCATTGGCTGCAAACGCCCAAAGCAAACCCTTTGTCCCCAAAGGCAAAGGCTTCAATGATGTCGTCAAACATCTGGAAAAGAATTACGGCGCCAAGAAAACCAAAATCCCCATGCTCGGATTGGCGAAATTCGCAATCTGGATGGTGCGCCCGGCGGGCGTCAAAGGCTTCAAGCTGGCGGTTTTTGAAGATCAGAATTTCGTCAGCCGAACCGAGACAAGTTCCTTTGCCCAGGTGATGCGGCAATCCTTTGCCAAAGGCTGGTCGCCGCTGGTGCAGATCAGTTCCAAACGCGACGGCACCAGCCACACCTTCATTTATATCCGGCAAACGAAAAAAGACGTTGAATTTGCCCTGGCGTCGTTGCAGGAAAACGAAGCCGTCGTCTTGCAGGCTAAATTCAATCCAGACGCTGCAGCGAAGTTTTTGGAAAACCCAAAGATCATGGGCATCTCGCTTGGCGGTTCGATCCGTGGCAACGGCAATAACACCGCCATCAACCGGCAGCGAACGACTCCAAACCAGACAACGGCTTCAGTTGATCCCAAGCCGACAACGGCTTCAGCGGATTCAAGCAAGACTGACAACCCAGCAACGGCCAATTCGACAACTCCATCAGTGACGCGCCCAGTGTTGTCCGCCGCGACCAGCGATGAAAATAACGCTCCGGCAGCAACGGATGGCACGCCGTCGGCGACGAAATCTGCGGAACCGATTGATGTCAAAGCGCCACCGCGCGAAGACACCGTCCGCATCGAAACGCGGCTGGTCAACCTGAACGTCAAAGCGCTGGACAAAGCCGGTCAGCCGATCACCAATTTGAAGCTGGAAGATTTCGTAATTTTCGAAGACGGAACGAAACAGGAAGTTGCGCATTTCAAACCCGTCAACGCACCGGTCAATCTGATCATGCTGATAGACCTCAGCGGCAGCACGCAGAAAAAGCGCAAAGCGATGATGGAAGCCGCCAACCGCTTTATTGACTCTCTGCCAACGGGCGACAAAATTTCGCTGGTTGCGTTCACGCGCCAGTACAAACCGCTGACGGATTTCACCGCCGACAAAAAAGCGCTGAAAGAAGCCGTCAAGAAACTCAACAAGATCGGCGGTGGCACCGCGTTTTACGATGCAACCTGGAAAGCGCTGGATCAGCTTGGCCAATTGGCTGAAGCACGCAAAGCCATTGTTGTTTTGACGGATGGCGAAGACGAATCCTTGATCAGCGATAAAGAAACCACGCACACATTTGAAAACCTGTTGGGCCGCGCGTCGGAAGAAGACGTGACCATTTACCCGATCTATTTCAGCCCGAACAATCAACTCAACAAACTGGGGATTTTGTTCGGCGGAACCGGTGGCAGCATGCTGGGCGGCGAAAGCAAAGGCAGAACTGCGCGCAAACAGCTTGAAGAATTGGCGGCGCAAACCGGCGGCGAAATTTTTAGCGCGCAGCGCGAAGAAGATTTGCAAAGCGCTTACAAGATGGTCGCCAATGAATTGCACACGCTGTATAGCCTGGCGTATTCGCCAGACAAACTGAAACACGACGGTCAGTTTCGCAAAATTGCCGTCAAGCTCGGACGCGATGGCGCTGTCGCCAAAACGCGGCGAGGATATTTCGACAAGTAAAAGGTGATGGGATTACAGCTTTGGTACGGTACAGGGAGCAGTAGCGACCTGGTTGCTCGGCAAGAATTCCACGCGAACCCACCGGGTCGCTACCGCTCCTCGTACTGAACCGACTGTCAATCCTGTCGAAAAAGAAGAAGGATGAGAAAAAGAAGTTTTATGGAAATTGTGAAAACGGCAAAACAATTTTTGATGCTGGCGACTTTGCTGGCTGCCGGATTCGCATCGGCACAGGCGCAAGACGCCCGGTTGCAGTTCGCTGAATTGGACAAGCTGGCCCCAAAAGCCGAAAACGTCGTCGAAGTAACGCTGGATCAAAAACTGCTGCAAGTGGCAGCCAAATTCCTGTCGGACAAAAACCCGACCGAAGCCGCTGTCAAAGACCTGGTGTCGAAAATTCAGGGCGTGTATGTCCGCGTGTTTGAATTCGACAAAGCGGGCGAATACTCAATGAGTGATGTTGAATCCATTCGTTCCCAAGTCAAAGACCCAAGCTGGTCAAAGATCGTCGGCGTAATGAGCAGAAGCGCCGGCCAGAAAGTGGATGTTCACTTGAAAATGGACGGCAACGGGTTGGTTCACGGACTGTTGATTGTGGCGACGCAACCCAAAGAACTAGTGGTCGTCAATATCGTCGGCCCAATTGACCTGGAAAAGCTCAGCCAACTGGAAGGTCAATTCGGCATCCCAAAACTTGACCTGGATAAAAGCAAAGCCAAACCTCGTCAGTAAACTCATCGTTTCTCCCACGAAAACACACGAAGTTTCACGAAGAAACACAAAACGCCCTTTGTTCGCCTTCGTGTTTTCTTCGTGTGCCTTCGTGGGAGACCATTTCTTTATTCCCGAATCTGCAATCCGCAATTAGAATGCGCGTATGGCTGACGAAACTCTGGTCATCGAAACTCCCGAACATGTGGAACTCCATTTCGCGCTGGCGACGATGGGGAATCGGTTTATTGCTTGTGCGATTGACCACGCGATTCAGATTTTGGCGATTGCGCTGACCGGGTTTCTGGCGCTGCGATTCAGCAGCGGCGCGCGAAGGGTCAGCGATAAAGTCGTGGAAGGGTTCAGCCAGGGCAGTTTGTGGATTATCGCGCTGGCGATTTTGGTCGGGTTCGTTCTGTTCTTTGGTTACTTTGTGTTTTTCGAAACGATTTGGAGCGGCCAAACGCCCGGCAAACGCTGGTTGAAGTTGCGCGTGATTCAACAGGACGGCAGACCGATTACCTTCTTTTCGGCGTTGAACCGAAACTTGATTCGCTTGATGGACATGCAGCCAGGCTTCTTTTATTCGATTGCCATCGTCTCGGCCTTTGCCAGCGAACAAGCCAAACGCCTGGGCGATTTCGTTGCCAACACCGTCGTCGTCAAAGAACGCAGCGCCGAAGCTCCAACATTTGGCGAGGTGTTTGAAAGCGAAGTCATTGATTCCGCCATGCGACGCACCGCTGATGCGGTGGATTTCCAAGGGGAAGTTCGCGTGCTGGATGCTGCGGACATCATCGTCGTCGAAAACTTCCTGCGCCGCCGGTACGACCTACCCGAACAACCCAGGCAATGGCTGGCGTGGCGTGTCAGCATTCCGTTGATGGAAAAAATTCGACCCGGTTATGATCCCGCGACCTTCAATTACGAAGGCTTTCTGGAAGAAGTGCTGGCTCGCTACCGGGTGCAGAAAAAATATAACGATTGACTTACGGCTACTTTCGCCGCTCGAGTTGTTTCGTCAACGCCATCCCTCGATTACTTGCTTTGTTTGCTTCCAGATCAAGCTTCTTTCGTTCGGCAAGATTCGCCGTGACTTTCTGCTTCTCGCGGAAAACCAAACTCTTATAAAACATCGCATCCGGGAAATTCGGATCGGCTTCAAGTGCCTTTTCCAGAAACTCAGCCGCTGTGATGATGCAGGTGTCGAGCTTTTGCTTATCCGCTGGATTCGCAATGGTTCGAAAATGAAAGTAGTCGGTGGCTTTTTTATTAGCGTATTTGCTAGTCAGATCATAAGCGCACTGCCACTGTTTGGCACCTAATGCGTAATAACTTTCCGCCTTAGTGCTGCTCGTCGCACAGGGGCTATCAATGCGTCTCAACAACCATTGCTTTTCTTGCTCACTCTCATCAAGCTCTTTGGCAATCGCCGCCAGATAAGTCATCGCGGAGTCTTTGAGCTTGCAGTCTTCTGCCAATTCAGCGGCCTTCTGAAACATTGGCCGAGCAATTTTCAAATCGTTCAGCAACGCCTGCCGTTCCAGTTCCCAATGTTTCTCTTCTTCAGCAATCTTCCTTTGCTCTTCTTTCGATAGCGAAACCTCTTTCAGGGCGGCACCCGCTAACGCTGGAGGCGGAGCCGCCATAGGTGGCGGAGGTGGTGTTAGCCATATCGGAGAAATCCCGTACTCTTCTCGATGCTTTTCGACAATTTCCAACCCATAAAATAACCAAGCCGCGCCATTATTCGGCGTTATTTCGGTCAGAGATTTGTAAAATTCTACAGGTGCAAGACCAGGCAGATTGTTTGGGCGTTTTGCCATCAATCTAAATTCCAGTTTTTTGCCCGATTGCCAAATTTGACCTAACAACACACACGGATCCCCTTTCAGCGGCTTGAGAATGACAGCGCCCAGGTATAGATAAGTGTCGCCTTCGGTATAGCGGCTCATTTCCTTCACTTCCCAAACCTGAGGTTGGTCAGCAGCGCCA